>JAFCZD010000840.1 GCA_019314525.1 Deltaproteobacteria bacterium | reverse complement strand
GTATGCCAAGAGCAACGTGGCGTTTCACCAGGGGTATATCGAGGATCTCCGTGCGCTTCCCATGGAGGAAAACAGCGTCGATGTGATCGTTTCCAATTGCGTCGTCAACCTCAGCCCACGCAAAGACCTCGTGTTGCAAGAGGCCTTCCGCTTGCTCAAACCGGGCGGCGAACTCTATTTTAGCGATGTCTTCGTCGATCGGCGCCTGCCTCAAGAGGTCGCCTTCGATCCGCTCTTGCACAGTGAATGTCTTGGAGGCGCGCTCTATGAGGGCGACTTCATCGCGCTTGCCAAAAAGACAGGCTTTGTGGATCCACGCGAGATTTCGCGTCATGGGATCGACATCACATCCAACGAGATCACCGCCAAGGTGGGCGCCGCGCGCTTTGTCTCTGTGACCCTGCGCCTCTTCAAGCTCGACGGGCTCGATGGGCAATGTGAGGACTACGGGCAGAGCACGACATACCAGGGCACCATCGAGAGCAGCGGCGCGGTGTACTGGCTAGATGACCACCACGCTTTCGAGGCAGGGCGCCCCGAGCGCATCTGTCGCAACACAGCGCTGATGTTGCAGGAGACTCGCCTCGCCAAACATTTCACGGTGGTGGGCGAGGCCAAGACACACTTTGGCGTGTTTCCCTGTGGGCCGACCATGGCCGCGGGTGAGGGCGGTCAGGGTGGCGGCGGGGTTGGGTTGGCAGTGATGGCGAGTGGGGGTTCGTGTTGTTGCTGAGTGATGAGTACATTCAAATGTAGTCGTCGAAGATGTTCAGGTCGATACCTCTCCCGCCACCGGCTCATTCACGATGCCGAGGTGATCTTCGATCTGCGCTTCGATATAGAGCGCTTGGTCTAGCTCGGGCAGCCCAGAGAGCAATCGGGCCTTTTTCCCATTGGTGAGCAAGGCGTGCACGCGGAACGTGGTCGTCGTTGCCCCCTGCCTCCCGCTGGCCTCGTGTTTCGAGCAATAGATCTGGCGGATGGTGGCCACCGCCAGGCGTTTGTTGCCGCGCCAGGGCAGAGGCGCATGGCCGATGGAGAGCGCGTCGGTGGTGACGACAATCTCTGTGGTATTGAGAAAGCCGGCCAACGAGGAATACATCAAGCTCACGCCCACCGCGATGTGGGCCACGGGGAAGGCATAGATATACCAGGGCGTATGACCGTGGGAACCGGCTTTCATGTACCAGACAACCAGAAAGCCACACCACAAGAACGAAAAGAGCATCAGCACGATGTGCGTCGGCAAAAACCAGCGGCGGCGAATGATCAGCCGCTCGGTATGCTGCCCGCTGCTGCCGCGGTAGGGGCCGTCATCGTGGCTTTCGGCGGTCACGCGCTCTACGGTGATCGCTTCGGGCAGGGCAGCGATGGCGCGAGGGGCGGGGCGTGCTGGTTCGGCCGTGGGGGCGCTCTCTGCGCCCAGTTGCTCGGAAAAACCAAAGACGACATTGCAGGGCTCGCAGTGGGCGGCGAGTTTTTGCATGTTGACCGCTGAGGAGGTCACAGCTTGTTTGCATCTGGGGCAGATGACGTGCATGGCTGACGATTCTCTCTCATGCCAACCATGAGCGTAAGTGCCTATCTCATATTGGGCCCCACACACACCTCAATGTGAAGCACGATTCACATCCGCTCCCTAGATGCGCGAAATCCCGCGATCCACTTCTGGCACATGAACTGCATCCGACGGGCGCATGAAGGTGGGACAGCCTAAGGGGAGGAAAGTTCCAGGGGCTGTGCTGCCTGTGAGAGCAAGAGCGAGAACTACTGCTCTTTTGAATCGCTTTTTGAACTAGGCTCCCTGAGCCGCCGTCTAAGGAGCCGCTCCACGAGCTCCGCATCATCTTTGTTCCTATCAAAGTCAGTCAGCTTGATCATCTCGTTTGATTTGTTCACCGCGTGCAAGGCGTAGTGTGCCGTGCCACCTGAGGAACTCGAGCCCTTGTACTTCGTGACGATCTTCAGCTCCGCGATCTGGTCAAGAGGCAGCCTCTCCTCTCGGAGAAAGAAGAAAGGCCTGGTCGTTATGACGAGCACTCTTTCTTCAAAAGAGAGAACTATAAACTTGAGAATCATCGCTACTGCAATGATCGTGAGGAAGCCAATTATCGCCGACGCAATCATGACTTCTGTCGCGCTGGAGCCGCCATTTTTGATGGAAAAGGCTGTAACCGTGACGAACAACATGATCGGCAAGCCCAAAAATGTGAGACCTCGAGACCGATCCTGAAAGCGAAGACGCAACGGGGCGGCCTTCTCCTCTGTGGTGACACCTGCTGGAGCACTCGCTGGGTCTTTATCTGTCATCGCCATGGATAGCAGCGTATCACGCTTCCCTCAGGTCATTGACTCCTCAGGGCACGCCGAATTCGTCGGCACCGACGTCGGGAGCTGAGGCATGGCGGGGGGCACCATCCACGTCTGTTTGCAACCTAAGCACCGTATCTGCGCTGAGATCGGCGCCGCTGATACCCCAGAGGGTCTCGGAGTTGGCGGTGAGGTGGAGGTCTTCACTGCCGCGGGTGGTCTGCAGAAAATAGTCGCTGTAGTCG
>JAFCZD010000240.1 GCA_019314525.1 Deltaproteobacteria bacterium | reverse complement strand
GGGGGGGGTCGGCTAGGGAGGTGACGTCCGAGGTCGTCGGACTGGTGTCGCGCTTCTCGACTACAGTTTAGATGAAACGGACAACCAACAGAGCGACGCCAACCCCGATACCGATGAGGCCGATGATGCCCTGAAAGGGAGCGAGCTTGGCGCGGATGGCCTGGCCCTTGGCCAGCGCGGTCTCATTCTTGGAGAGGGCGTATTTGGTGATCAAACCAAAGGCCAGCATGAAGCCCAAGACAACTTCGGTGAGGACGGCGATGAAGATCACGATAAACACCAAACTGGAGAACATCAGCCCAATGTTCATGAGGACGGTGAAAATCAGATTGTAGAGGCCCCAAGCGAAGAGCGTGCCGCCGATATACCCTTGGTAGGGAGTGATCTTGTCGATCAACTCCTTCGCATCCGGTTTGCGGGCGAGGATCAAGCCAGCAGCAGCGAGGATTCCACCGACGATTAAAAGGGCTACATGAGCGAAATACATGACAGATCTCCTTCATATTCACGCATTTGAGCGCAACGCCCCTAAGAGGGTCATCGCACATACCAACAAACATCTCGTGTGAAGCGATTCTGCCTTGATTTCTAGGTGGGGGGCAAGCCTACAGACTTACTAGACGATAATATCTTGGTATACCTTGGTCTCAACATCATAGCCGCGCCGATGCACATCCCACAAAACCCCATCACGGACCTCATAGAGGTTGTAGGATGCGCGACGTGGCGACTCGGCGGTGACCCAGGTACCTGAGTTCACACCCACGACCAGTGCCTGTCCTGTGGGAGTGGGCAGCTCATCGCGCAGCTCGCGGTGAAGGTGGCCATGCAGCACGAGATCAGCACCTGCACGCTCGATCACGCCCATCAACGCCTCCCCATCCACCAAACGCTTATGCCAGCTGGCGTAAGGAGAACGGGGGGGGTGATGAACCACGATGATGCGAAAGCGACGACGAACCTCAGGACGCTCCAGAAGCTGCTCCAAGGCTCCAAGTTGACGTTGCCCCACACAGCCCGTCGCGAGCAAGGGGGGCGCGAAGGTGGCCGAAGAGAGGCCGATCACGGCAACGTCGCCACGGAGCTTGAGCACAGGGAAGGCCTGGCGCCCCACCACGTCACTCTCAAGAAAGGGTGCCAGCACCCGCTCGAAAGGTCGTGAGAGGAAGGCGCCGAGGGTATAGCAATCGTGATTTCCGGGGACCACGGTCACGTTCGCTGGAGCCCCTTTCAGGCGACCGAGCATCTCTGCGACCCGTTTGAACTCGGCCTTGAGCGAGAGATTCGTCAGATCTCCAGAGACGATCACATGATCCACCTCTTGTGCGTTGACATCATGCACCAACGCCTCAGCGACCTCCACGGGATAGGCGCCACCACGATTGAAGAGCAGGTTGGCACCACCGAGGACGCGCTGATTGAGGAACGACCATGGCCGCTCACCTTCGAGGGAGAGGACGTGAATATCGCTGAGGTGAGCGATGCGCATGATTTATCTCTATCGGCTGGTCAAAAGTAAGAATTTGGAGCTTAGCTCGCGACGCGGATTGAAGACCGACGCTGGTTCTGCGCCTCTTGAAGCACAGACTGCATCGTATCGATGAAACCCCGCACCATCTCGTCGGAGAGGTCACCCATGTTGGCGACCTGAAAGTAGCGGTCTTTGAACTGCGCCTTGCAGCCATAGATGATGTAACCACGCTCCTTGAGCGCTCGGTAGAGGTCGCGGTAGGCGATATACTCAGGCACCTTCAGGGTGGTGATGGTGTGGGACTCGTGGCCGGTGTTCGTCATGCGCTCGAGGCCAATACGACGTAGTTCACGACGCAGCAGTTGATTGAGCCGTCGGTAACGGTGATGCCGCTGGGGCAAACCGTCACGCAGTAGCTCGCCAAGGGCGACGTCGAGAGCAAAGAAGTTGGACACTGCCGGCGTGAAGGGGATCCCCATGCGCTTGTACCGCTTGAGGTCCAGGTAGTAGCCACGTGGGGGGATATCTTCGATGCGATTCCACACCCGGCGGTTCACGCAGGTGAAGGAGACACCGCTGATGGCATGGAGGCATTTGTTGGCGCTGGAGATCAGCACATCGATCTTGTCACGGCGCACGTCGATGTCCTCAGCGCCAAGGCTCGAGACCGCATCAACGAAGAACATGCGGTCATGCTCACGACAGATGGCACCCACACGATTCACCGGGTTGAGGATCCCCACTGAGGTCTCGTGGTGACACATGACCACTGCAACGATGCTGGGATCCGATGCCAGGGCCCGCTGGATATCTGCTGGGTCTACCAACTCGGCCCACTCATAACGCAGGTGAACGAGCCCCAAGCGGTGCACTTCGGCTATTTCCACGAAGCGCTCACCAAAGGCCCCATTGGAGACGACCAAGAGCTTGCCATCTTCTGGCACACAAGAGCTGATGGCGGCTTCCATCGCCGCCGTCCCCGAGCCGGAGAGCAGCAGGATGTCGTGCTCTGCGCCGCCCCGACACACCCGTCGTAGCTTGCGTTGCACCCGCCGCGCCACCACCGTGTAGTCGTCATCGCGGTGGCAGACGTCATGGTGCACCAAGGCGCTCTTCACGCGAGGTGAGGTGAGCACTGGCCCTGGATTCATCAAGACGTATTGGCGAGCCCGATTTTCACTGAGCAGCCCCTCGATGTAGCTGAGGGTGCGTTGAGGGTCAGCTTTGATTCCAGGCTCCTGAGTGCTGGGCACGCTGTCATCGTGCAGGTCTTCACCATAGGCACGAAGCAGCCACTCACCATGACGCTGGGTCTCGGTGGAATGCACCTGCTGCCAAAGTGAACCATTGATGTCCCAAGCCGCGAGCTCGCCGGAGTCCACCAGTGGCCCAAGCACCGCGAGCATCATCTCCTCGTTGGAGAAACGCCAGCGGTCGAGGATCTCTGGAGTGAGCACCGCCATGCCCACGGCCACAGCATCATAACCCTCGAGGCCAAAACCCAGACGTGAGACACGTCCTTCCTCGGTCGCGACCTTGAGTGAGGCGTCCACATCGAACACACGAGAGAGCTTACGATCGACCAAGAGCGCGGGGCCGGCGTCCTCATCACGATCAACAATCTTGCCGAGGATCTCTGGCGAGAAGAGCAAATTTGCGTGCAATGCGACAAAGGGACCATGCAGGTAGGGGCGGGCCTCCTTCAGGGCCTCCACCACCGTCGCGCCCTTTTGGACAACCCACGTAATGGAGAGCGTGATATCTGGATCCCCAGCAATCTCGTTGCGGATGGCAGCGCCATCTTCTTCACCCACCACCACAACAACATCGTGGATCCCATACTGCTCGAGCCCTAAGAGAGAGCGTTTGATCAGGGAGCAATCCGCGATGCGGGTCAGCGGGCCAGGGATGTGGCCAGTCATTCTATCGTGAGTGGGAGCAGCTAGCAGAACAGATCTAGAAATCATCAGAGCAACTCGTCCGCATGAGCTAATTTCTCGAAGGTCAGAAGCAAATTGCATGCCATAAAACGCTCGCCCTCACGACCCCCCTATGTGACATGCACACACACACATCGACCTACCCACAGGCCTTCCTATTAGAATCTCAAGGCTCTGATTGTCAACTATTGTTGAATACTTGGGTCCTCTGCACATGTGCAGAGGACCACATCGAAAGGGGGAAGGCCCACATTTTCAAGGGTATCCCATTGGGTGTTGTCTGATTGCCACACTGTATGCACTTCACCACAGCGAATCACCTTCCACCCAGAGGCTCTGATGACGTCACTGAAAATGGGGGTACGCTGGACGGTGTCATAGCCAGCCCTCTTGAGTCCCTCCATGGGTCACCATGGACTCTCTAGCACCCCGAATTGAATCCCCTGGTGACCGGATCCCTGGACTCATGTTAAAGGACCAGCCGACGGCAACGAGAGGACACGCCTCATGTGCATGAAGCTCCTCGCCACCATCTTTGGCGCCCTGACCATGGCACCGGGTGTGAGTTCTGCTCAGCCCCTGCAACTCACAGACAGCCGCGGATACTTCCCCGCTGATCTGCCCTTACACGGTGTCAGCCCCCGCCCTGGTGAAACACCTGGTGTAGGACGCGGTGTCAGGCGCGTTCGAAGCAACGCCTACCTCGCAGGTCAGAGTTCTGGAGGGCTTGCCGGGCGCACGGTCTACCTCAGCCCGGGGCACGGCTGGGTCTACCGCTCGGGCTGGAGCACACAACGGGCGAATCTCGATGGCTACGTGGAGGACTTTGGCAACGGTGATGGCATCAGCCACTACCTGGTCCCCTGGCTCTTGGCGGCTGGCGCGGAGGTCGTCTCGGTACGGGAAGGTGACACCACAACAGCCATGGTCGTCGTGGACGACGCAGAAGCGGATCAAGGTGCGGCGAGTGGCAGCTACCTTGAGAGCGGTGAGGTGAGTCTCTTCTCACACTCCTCACTGAATGGATACGCACACCCGCCCCTGCCCATCCATGACCAAACCAACCCCTTTGCCCTTGGAAAAAACCGCCTCATCGCCACACGCGCAAGCGAAACCGCCCGCGCGACCTTCATCCCCAGGGTGCCACAAGACAGCGCATACAACGTCTACATCGCCTACTCTCAGTGGCGGGCCCGCCCTTCGGACGCCCACATCGAGGTCCACCACGCGGGTGGCATGACCCGCTACCTCGTGGATCAACGCCGTCATGGCGGCACCTGGGTGCTCCTCGGGCGCCATGTCTTTCGCGCTGGCCAAGACCCACAACGAGGCAAGGTGGTGGTTACCAATGCCTCTGGCGATGCCGATACCTATGTCTCTGTTGACGCGGTGCGCCTCGGTGGTGGCATGGGCCTCATCGCTCGCGAGGGGGCAACCTCCCTTCGCGCACGCGCCGACGAGTGTTCGCGCTATCACATCCAATATGCCGGCGCCCCGGCAGAAATTTACAACGCGTCCGTTGGTGATGACGGCACGGACGACGTTGGGGCGCGGGCTCGCTTCGCTGACTGGGTACACGCAGAGGGCGAGGAAGCGATCTTCCTCTCGTATCATTCCAACGCTGTGAACACCTCGGTGCGTGGCACCGAAACCTACATTTATGGTCCGAACCCCCCAGACGGCAGCTACCGCCCCCATGACACTGTGCTCGCCCTCGGCGCGGCGACCCTGGGCAACGCGCTGCAAAACGAACTGGTCAAGGATCTGCAGCGAGAGATCGACCCCTCCTGGAAGGACCGTGGTTTGCGCTCGGCCTATTTCGGCGAGTTGAACCCCAGCCACCAAGACGAGATGCCCGCTGCGCTGGTGGAGATCGCCTACCACGACAACGAGGAAGACCGGCGTTGGCTCCTAACCCCCCGCTTCAGACAGGTCGTCGCGCGGGCGCTCTACAAGGGCATCGTGCGCTATTTTGCGCAAGCGAAGGGAGTAGACGCACACTTTTCACCCCGCGTTCCAAAGGTCGTCGCGGCCCGCGGGAGCGGAGACCAGACCATCACCGTTTCTTGGACAGCACCAGAAGGCGAGCCTAGCGAACACGCCACAAGCTATCGCGTTTACCGCAGTGGCGATGGGCTGGCCTTTGACGACGGCATCGACACCGCTGGCCAGACCTCCTTACGCATTCAAGGGCTCGATCCCGGCAGCGTGCACTACCTGCGCATCACCGCCCTCAATGACGCAGGTGAGTCGCTACCCTCCCCCATTGTGGTGGTCGGAGTGTCCTCGGGAGCTACGGACCTGCTGCTGGTGGGGGGCTTCGACCGCTTGGACGCCGACCTCGCCCTGCGCCTCGAGGATGACAAGCTCGGGCTAGTGAAACGCCTGGACCTCACGCGCATCAATGACGGAGGGCAGTTGGTGGGTTATGGGCCAGCCCTCGCAGGTCTTGGCTTCGACAGCTGCAGAGCTGAAGCATTGGATGGGAGCCTCGTAGACATCTCTGCCTACAAGCGGATCATCTGGGCGGCAGGACGCGGGGCTAGCGCCACAGAAGGGCTACGCGCAGTGGACAGAGCCCGCCTGGCCGGCGCCCTCGACACCAATACCGTGCTCTTGATCAGCGGGAGCAACGTCGCCAGCACCTTGGCCCAAACGCCCGCCGGCGGCGCGCTCTTGGAGGCGCTTGGCACGCTCTATCTAAGCTCCGGGGCGAATTCTGGCGCCATCTCACCAGTCTCTGGCAGCCCCATCGAGCACCTCGACGCTTTCCACCTGCCCCTCGAAGGACAGCGACCCTACGCCCCAGGCGTGACTGATCGCCTCGAGGCTCTGGGTGGGGTCACGCTGCTCGCTCACTATGCGGATGATAAAGGGGCCATCGTGCGCTCCGTCGACGGTGAGCGCTGCACCATTATGGCGGGCTTCCCCCTAGAGACCATCCACGACACCACCCAGCGGGAGGCGACAATTCGAGCGCTGCTGAGGGCCTGCCCGGGCCCCATCGCGATTGACGCGGGTGTGCCTCCTCCCGGAGACCGCCCAGCAGATGCAGATAGCGGCGCTACCAGCGATCATGGCGTGGGGGGTGACAGAAGCAGCACTCCACCACCTGAGGGGTGCAGCTGCCAAGCCACGCCCAACGTCCCCGTCCCTCTTGGCGCTCTCGTTCTGCTAGCCCTCGCTCTAGGGCGACGGCGCAAGCTCTTTGACGCTCCGCGTTGACGACCCTCGCGCGCTGGTTATACTCGCCCCACTCTCACCATTCTCGGAGCATATCGTGACTTCACCATCTCTTCTCGACACCGGCCGAACCCACACCTGCGGCAACCTCAAGGGCACTGACATCGAAGAAGACGTCTGCCTCATGGGCTGGATCGACAGCCGCCGCGACCTTGGGGGAGCTGTCTTCGTAGACCTGCGGGACCGCCATGGCGTCACGCAACTCGTCTTTCGTTCAGATCAAGACACCGTCCTTCTCGATGAAGCAGCCAACCTGCGCCCCGAAGACTGCATTGGGGTCACAGGCACGGTGAAGAGCCGCGGCGCGAACATCAACAAAGGCATGAAGACCGGCGAAATCGAGATCGAGATCTCCCGAGTGGAGGTCTTCTCACGGGCAGAGACCCCGCCCTTCGAGATCGAAGAAGAGATCAACACCCTCGAACCGCTGCGGCTCCGCTACCGCTACCTCGACCTGCGGCGGCCCAATATGCAGCGCATGTTCATGCTGCGCTCCAAGGTCGTGCGCGCCATGCGCGGCTACCTCGACGAGGAGTCCTTCCTCGAGGTGGAGACTCCTTTCTTGATCAAGAACACGCCCGGTGGGGCCCGTAACTTCTTGGTGCCCAGCCGCCTCAACGAGGGGGCTTTTTACGCCCTCGCTGAATCACCCCAGCTCTACAAGCAGCTCTTGATGGTGGCGGGCTTCGACCGCTACTACCAGGTCGTGCGCTGCTTCCGTGACGAGGACTTCCGCGGAGATCGCCAACCCGAGTTCACACAGGTCGACATGGAGGTGTCTTTCGCCCGGGAAGATATGCTCTATGCGCTCCTCGAAGGCATGATGCAGCGGGTTTTTCGCGACGCCATGGGCATTGAGATCCCTGTGCCCTTCCCCCGGATGACCTACGCCGAGTCCATGGATCGCTATGGCACGGACAAACCCGATCTCCGCTTCGACCTCTGCTTGACGGACCTGAGCGATCTTTGCGTGGAGAGCGGCTTCCGCGTCTTCGATGGGGCTGTAGCGAGCGACGGCATCGTTAAGGCCCTGCGGCTGCCTGGGCGCGCGAGCCAGCTCTCACGCAAAGACCTCGACGGCCTGCCCAATCTGGTGAAAGAGGTCGGCGCCAAGGGCGTCGCCTACATCAAGGTCAAAGAAGACAGCAGCTGGCAGGGCGCCGCCGGCAAAACAGTCAAGCCCGACATCCAAGCGCAGATGAGCGAGCGGCTCGGCGCGGAGCCCGGCGACGTCGTGCTCTTCGTCGCCGACAGCGCCAACGTGGTGAACAACGCCCTCAACCTCCTGCGCCTGCACATGGGACGCCGCTTCGAGTTGATCGACGCAGATGCCTGGCGCCCTCTTTGGATCACCGAGTTTCCGCTGCTGGAAAAGAGCGAGGAGAGCGGCGCTTGGGTCGCCTGCCATCACCCCTTCACCGCTCCCCTCCCCGAGGACCTTCCCCTGCTCGAGACAGAACGACGAGGAGAGGT
>JAFCZD010000839.1 GCA_019314525.1 Deltaproteobacteria bacterium | reverse complement strand
CGGTAGGAAGAGCCGTGCAGCTATACCCTGTGCACAGGCAGACTTTATCAGTGGTGTTGGTCCCGCAGAGGGTTGGCACGCAGTTGGCTGGGCAGGTCCCCGCGTCGGGAAGGGGATCGCCACCGCAAACGCCTCCCAGACTCTCCACACAGTATTCGCCCACCTGACAGTTGAGGGTTTGGCCGCAGCCAAAGCCGCCGGAGAGGTCTGGATAGGGCGCATCGACGCAGCCACAGTCGTCCACAAGCGTGGGGTCGTCGTCATTGGAACACGCTGGCACTACAAAGGTGATGGCGAGGGTGAGCATGGCCAATCTTCCGAGAGACATGGAGGCTCTTTCCTTTCGAGGTGAGTTGGGGAAATCTATGGCAGCTTCTTCAGCAGGATGTTCAGCGAGAGGTTTTCCCCAGTCTCGATAGCGATGTTCTTCACGAACCTCTCGTAGCCAGTCTTTTCGGCGCGCAGCTCATAGCCATTGGCGATGGCGGGCAGGTTGTCGGCGAAGAAGTAGGTGCCGCTGTTGGCGCTGCTGGTGTGCATATACCCACGGTTGAGGGTGATGGTGACGTCATCGAGGGTGGCGTTGCTGTCAGCGTCACGTACGCTGCCAGACATGCCGCCCAGGCCAGGGTTGGGTCCGATCTGCACCCGGAAGTGCCGTGCGGCCTTGGTGAGGTAGCCCATGGTATCTTCGCCAATGACGTGGAAATACCAGATCGTGCCTACAGGCAGGCTGGGGCGGTTGTGGCTCTTGGCGTCCACCGGCAGCTTGCTGTCACTCTTGTTGGGGATCGTATTGGCGTAGCGATCGAAGACGAAGTAGTAGGCGCGATAGTTTTCGTCGGCGCGGGGGTTGGTCCAAGAGAAGAGCGCTGTGGGTAGGTCGTACCAGTTGCTCGAGGAGGGGTGGCTGCTCGAGCGGATCGTGGGTGGCGTGGTGTTGATACGTAGCAGGAAGCTCTGCTCCACAGTGCCCAGGGTGCTTCCAACGCCAAACGCAACCCCATGAAAGTAGTTACTGCCAGTCACGAGTTGGTCGCGATCGAAGGAGACCGATTCGGAGACGTGGTAGGTGGATTGAGAATCGGGCACGTGGCTTTGTGCTGTGGGTAGGGCCGTGTTCAGCGTGTAGTAGTAGGCGGAGTTATTGGAGTAGGGGCGCGCCCACGCCAGGTTGAACTGCTTGAAGTCGTCGTTGTAGTAGAGCGTTGACTTGGGGTGGGTGGAAGAGGCGAGATCTTGGGGAGGGATCAGCGACTTTTCCACCACGCCGGTCATCGTCCCGCTCAGCGCGTTCTTGGAGCCATAGAGCAGCTTGATGCGGCCTTGTCCACCAGCGCTGCCACCGCGGTCGGCAGAGATCACGCCGTCTATGGAGAGATCTTCGGCCTGGACGCGGATACCGCCCCCGGAGCCGTAGTTACAATAGGTGCCACCGCCGGCCACCCGGTCACCACCGTCGGCGCGCAGGGTGCCGCTCATGACGATCTTGCCCGACGCCAGCAGATCGATCATGCCACCGCCGTTGGCGTTGGTGCAGCTTCCGCCGGAGGAGCCCAGATGGATGTCGGCGACATAGCCCGTGTTCAATGCGCCGCCATAGCCGTAGATGTAGCAATAGCGCGTGCCGCTGCAGTAGCGCGAGAGGCGGGTGCTCGCGTCGGCCCCTTTGGTGCCGTAGCCGCCGCCGCCACCGTAGACGGTGCCGCTCGCACTCGAAGAACAATAGGTGGGTGTGCAGGACTTGGTTCCGCCGCTGCCGCCCTTGCCCCGTGGATCGTCGCCCACCGCCGGCGCCACGATGTCGCTGGTGGCGTCGATGTCGATGTTCTTGGCGCGGATGCGCAGCCAGCCCGAGGGGCCAATGTTGATGTGGGCGTTGTTCTTGAGGATCACGTCGCCGTCGTAGACATGCTGCCCCTCCATGGTCACCGTCTGGTTGTCGAGCAAGAGGTTTGGCTCGGCGCAGACGCCCTGGTAGCAGAAGGTGGCGCTACAATCGGCGCCCGCCTCCCAGCCGCTGCCGTCGGCTTTGCAGGTCTCCACTTGGTCAGCATTGCAGCGGTCGTCACCTGGGTCACAGCCACCTTCGCAAAGACCATCCTTGCAGCCGTAGGGGCAGCTCTGCAGGTAAAGCCAAGCGGTGCCTGTGGCGTTGCACTCTTCGACCACTTCGCCATTGCAGCGCCGGGCGACAGCGGTGCAGGTAACCTCCGTGGTGCAACCGCCCTGATCGCAGGCTTGGGGACAGACCTGAGTCACCAACCAATAGCCGCCCGCGTCGCAGGTCTCTACCATGGTGCCGTTGCAGCGCACGTCGTCCTTGACGCAGACGCCAGTGTCGCACTTGCCGTTGACGCAGGAGCCCGTGGCGCAGGGTTTTGGTGCACCCCAATCGGTGCACCCGGAGCTGGTGAGTTCGCAGGTTTGCACCTGCCCCGTGGCGTCGCAACGGGTGGTGCCCTCGGTGCACATATTGGAGCACTGGCCGCCGGTGCAGGCGCCGCCGTTGCAGATCTGGCTTTCGGGGCAAGCGATGGGCAGGCCCCACTCGGTGCA
>JAFCZD010000838.1 GCA_019314525.1 Deltaproteobacteria bacterium | reverse complement strand
GCAGCGGAGGGGGTGACGGTGAAGGTCACGGTGAAAAATCCCTGCTCGCCGGGAGCCAGCGTCAAGGTGGGGGGATTGATCGACACACCCACGCCCGGCACGGAGGCGCTGGCGTTGTAGGTGGCGGTGGTGTTGCCGACGTTGGTCACGGCGCGCCTGACGGTCCTCTGACCGGCGAGGCTTCCCAAGCCAAAAGAGGGCAGGTTCAGATCGGCCGACTCGAAGGAGTAGCCCCAGCTGGCGAGGAGGTCACAGGTGCCCTGTTGCACAGCGCCAAGGCCACAGAGGAAGGCAAAGTGGTTGAGGATATCGGAGTGATAGACCAGGCCTGGGTCGAGAGATGTTGTGGGCACGATATGGCCTGCGCCCATGTCGAAAGGATCGGCGGCTGTGATGCCATCTTCTTTGACGACGTTTTGCCGGGCCGTGGTCATCAGCGCCGATTTGATCGCCGCGGGAGACCAGCCACGGTGGGCTTGTTTGATCAACGCAGCTGCGCCTGCCACGTGGGGGCTGGACATGGACGTGCCACTGATGGCCTGGAAGAGCTGGCCTGGGGCGCCAAAGGCAGACTCAGGGGTGTTGCCGGCGAGGATGTTGACACCGGGTGCTGTGACGTCGGGCTTGATCAGATCGATGGCGGCGCCATTGGGGCCGCGCGAGGAGAAGCTGGCCATCACGTTGCCCTGGGTGGTGGTTTGCAGGCCGCCTGAGAGGGTGGCGGTGGCTGCTTCACCGGCAGCGGTGATATAGGCCTTGATGGCGGTGCCCTTGTTGAAGTTGATATGCACCGAGGGCACGAAGTGGTTGTCGGTGACTTCAGTGTCGGTGTTGTTGGCGTTGTAGAGGATCATGCCAGCACCGCCAGCGATCATCACCGCGCGGCTCTTGTCCACGCGGGCGATGTCGCCACGCTTGCAGAGCACGATTTTGCCGGCCACGGCGGCTGGATTAAGCGCGCCTGGGTAGCAGAGTTCGCTGCCCGCGTCTGCGGCGTCGATGAGTGTGAGGCTTGCCGTACCGCCCGTGAGCGAGGCACCGGTGTAGCTGCTGCCATTACCAAGGGTCGCCGTCGCCTGGTAGGTGCGGTTATGCGTGTTGGCGCCCACAGACATCACCCAGGGAGCCACGGCGGGCGTGCCCACCGTATATGCGCCTGGCCCAGAGTTTCCGGCGGAGGTGGCCACGAAGACGCCCGCGTCTGCGGCGAAGAGGAAGGCCACAGAGGTGGCCTCGAGCAGCACCTGGGCGTCGCTGCCGATGGAGTAGTTGATCACGTCCACGCCGTCGGAGGCGGCGTCGTCGATGGCGGCGGTGAGGTCGGAGCTGTAACAGACATCTTGGTAGCAATGGGGTTCACCGCTGGAGCAGCGCTGCTTCCAGCAGGCCTTGTAGATGGCGATGCGTGCTCGTGGGGCGACGCCGCTGACCAGGCCGAGATTCGAGCCCATGATCTCCGCGGGCACGTTGGCGTTACCACCCGCGGTGCTGGCGGTGTGCGTGCCATGGCCGTCGGTGTCGCGGGCCGAAAGGTATTCGCCGACATAGGCGCCCTGGTGGCCAAAGCCTGTCAGGTAGTAGCGCGCGCCGATGAGCTTGTTGTTGCAGTCGTCTTGCGACCATTGCTCGCCAGACTGGCAGGTGCCCTTCCAATGGGCAGGCGCGGGTCCATAGGCGAGGGTGTCTTTGCCCGAGGCGCCAGGGCGATCTTGGAGGTCGATCTGGTCGGAGAAGCTCGGGTGTTCAGGCCAGATACCCGTGTCGATGACGCCGATGATCACATCTTCGCCAGCCACGTCTGCGCCGCCGAGCTGCTCCCAGGCGCCGCCGGTGGTGTTGAGGCCCAAGAAGGTGGGGCTGGTATCGGTGGTGACGCGATGGGCCACGTCGGCTTCTACTGAGAGCACGCCCGCCGTGGTCTTCACCACAGCGGCCTGTGCTGGTGTGAGCAGCGCGGAGAAGCCGTTGAAGCTGTATTTGTATTTGTAGACGGTCTTGCCGCCCGAAGCCTTGAGCAGCTTGTCCTGCTTCTTCGTCAGGTAGGCGACATAGGTGCGCACGGCTTTGGAGTCGCGATCGAAGCGTGTGCCGGGTAGGGCCTTGGTGGCGGCGAGGCCCGCGATGGAGCCATCGTAGGCGATGGCGGGTGTGTCGCTGAGGCGCACCAGGTAGACCTTGGCCTTTTTCGCGGCCGTCACAGCGGCGATGGCAGGGTCGGAGGTGTCGAAGGTCAGCGCCTGTGTTGTGGCGCTCGATTTGTCGGCGTTTTCGCCGCAGGCGGCGATGCCCAAGACTGTCGCCAAGATGGCAATCGGTAACTGTTTACTGCTCATACGTAATGCTCCCCGTCCCCCCAGGTATGGATAAGCGTCTGGCCTGCACACCACGCGCTGACCGTCATCAAATGTCGCTGGATAACCCCCCAGCTCCCCTAAATGGGTTAGCTCAGGTAGCAGGGGTTGTTGTTTTGAGCAACGATAAAGGTCCGATAAATGGCCTGTATTGCTAACGAATATTTACATGTGGGATGGGTTACGAGGGTATGGGGTGGTGACACCC
>JAFCZD010000239.1 GCA_019314525.1 Deltaproteobacteria bacterium | reverse complement strand
TCACCGCGCTCACCGCAGCGGGGCCGCTGGCAACCAAGGCAGCCTCCCAGCGCGCGATCACGGCGTCGAGGTCTTCGCTGACCTCATTGACGACACCCAAGCGCCAGGCCTGCTCGGCGTCAAAGCGCTCCCCCGTGAGGGCCGCCGCCAGCAAATGCTGGCGCTGCACCTTGCGCAACAAGTAGGGGAAGATCATCGCAGGAGCGAGGCCCAGACGCACCTCGGTCAAACCAAAGCGGGCCTTGGGGTGCGCTACCACCAGGTCGCAGGCCGCCACCAGCCCCATGCCTCCGCCCAGGGCCGCGCCATGCACCCGAGCGATCACAGGCCTCTTGCACGCCACCATGGCATCCAGGAGCCGCACCAGACGCCTGGCGTCCGCGCGGTTCTCCTCAGGGGAGGCGTCCACCAGGGCCTTCATCCACGTCAGGTCCGCGCCTGCACAAAACGAGCGGCCTTCGCCCTCTACCACCACGCAACGCAGCGCCGCGTCCTCGCTGGCCTCCTCGAAGGCCACACGAAGCGCGTCAATGAGGGTGTCATTGAGCGCATTGTGAACCTCGGGTCGACAGAGCGTCAGCGTCAGCCTCGCGCCCACGCAGTGTCTTCGTAGCAGATCTCCCATCACACGCCTCACATGCGAAATACGCCGTTTTTCATGCCAGAGAGGGGCGCGTTGAGGGTCGCCGAAAGGCCCAGACCCAGCGCATCACGCGTCTTGGCAGGGTCAAGGATCCCATCGTCCCAAAGGCGGGCAGTGCTATAATAGCAGCTTCCCTCTCGCTCATACTTTTCGAGGATCGGCTTGGCGATGGCTGCCTCCTCTTCCGCGGTGAAAGTCCCACCCTCACGCTCGCGCTGATCACGCTTCACGGTGGTCAAGACCCCCGCGGCCTGTTCGGCTCCCATCACGCTGATGCGCGCGTTGGGCCACATCCAGAGCAGACGTGGATCATAGGCACGACCACACATGGCGTAGTTGCCGGCCCCAAAAGATCCGCCAATGATCACGGTCAAGCGTGGCACGCCACAGGTGGCCACCGCGTGCACCATCTTCGCGCCAGCCCGGGCGATGCCCGCGGCCTCGTATTTGCGACCCACCATGAACCCCGTGATGTTCTGCAAGAAGAGCAAGGGCACGCGCCGCTGGCCACAGAGCTCCATGAAGTGCGTCGCCTTCTCAGCGCTCTCCACGAAAAGCACACCATTGTTGGCGACGATGCCCACGAGCATGCCGTGGACGCGCGCGAAGCCACAGACGAGGGTCGTGCCGTAGAGCGCCCTGAACTCGGCGAAGCGACTGCCGTCCACCAGCCGTGCCAACACCTCGCGCACGTCATAGGGCGTACGCAGGTCTGTTGGCAGCACCCCATAGAGCTCCTCAGCGGGGTATATCGGCTCCTCCGGGGCGATGATGTCCAGCTCGGGCGACTTGCGCCAATTGAGCGTCGAGACGATCTGCCGCAGGATCTCCAACGCGTGCTCGTCGTTCTCCGCGTAGTGGTCCACCACTCCCGAGATGCGCGCGTGAACGTCGGCGCCACCCAGGTCCTCAGCGCTGACATCCTCCCCGGTGGCGGCCTTCACCAAGGGCGGGCCCGCCAAGAAGATCGTGCCCGTGCCCTTGACGATCACCGCCTCGTCGCTCATGGCCGGCACGTAAGCGCCGCCAGCAGTGCAAGAACCGAGCACGGCTGAAATCTGAGGGATCCCGGCCGCCGAGAGCTGGGCTTGATTGTAGAAGATGCGGCCGAAGTGGAAGCGGTCAGGGAAGACCTCATCCTGCAAGGGAAGAAACGCACCGCCCGAGTCCACCAAGTAGACGCAGGGCAGCCGATTCTCCAACGCCACCTCTTGGGCGCGAATATGCTTTTTGAGGGTGATGGGGTGATAGGTGCCGCCTTTGACGGTGGCGTCGTTGGCGACGATCATCACCTCCACCCCTTCGACGCGCCCTACGCCCGTGACGAGCCCAGCCCCAGGGACCCGACCGTCGTACATCTCCCAGGCGGCCAGCGGTGAGAGCTCCAAAAAAGGCGACCATGGATCGAGCAGGCGCTCGATACGTTCGCGCACCGAGAGCTTGCCGAGGGCGCGCAGGCGCTTATGCGCCCCCTCGCTGCCCCCGCGGGCGGCCTCACCGAGGCGCCGATGCAAGTCTTCAGCCAGAGCGCGATGATGGGCAGCGTTTTCTTTGAACTGGCCGTCGTTGGGAGAGAGTCGAGACTTGATGAGTTGCATGATCTCTGGCACCAGCTGGCTATGGATATGACTGGGGAAGTACCGTAGCGAACGACCATTACATGGGCTCTGAGATTTGACCAGCTTGCGGCCTGCTGCACCCTGCTGCACCGGGCCTGATGGTCGACCCAACTTGCCGGGCACCTCGCCGAGAGGTAGGTTCCCCGAGCTCAAGGAGGTCCTGATGAAACGCCCGTGGAAGATATCTCACCCGCTGCTCGTATTGCTTTTGACGTTCACCGTCACAGCCTGCTCTGACGACGTGCAGCCAGGCCCTGACGCAGGCGTGGACACGCTGCAGACCGACACCCTCGGAGAGGGCATCCTCGTGGACGCCGCTCCCCCAAAATACCGAGGACAAGTGGACGAGTTGGTGCGCCCGATGATGGAGGGCAAATGGACCGCTGGTCTCGTCGTGGGGCTCGTCAGCGCCGACGGGAAAGAGGTCTACACCTATGGCGAGGTGGCAGCAGGCGGCGCCAAACCCGATGAGCATACCCTCTTCGAGGTTGGCTCCATCACCAAGACCTTCACCAGCCTGGTCCTCGCTGAGCTGGCCGCTGATGGCGAAGTGATGCTCACAGACCCCGTCAAAGCGCTGCTCCCGAGCAGCGAGGTCACGATGCCCTCACACAAGGGGGAGGAGATCACTTTGCTGCATCTATCCACCCACACCTCGGGCCTGCCGCGCATGCCAGACAACTTCACCTCACCCACAAACCCCGAAGACCCTTACGGCGACTACACCGTTGACCAGCTTTATACCTTCCTCAACGGCTACACCCTGCCCCGCGCCCCTGGCGCAACATGGGAGTACAGCAACCTCGCCGGAGCGCTGCTGGGCCACACGTTGGCGCTCAAGGCCGGGGAAACTTACCCCGCCCTGGTGGCCGAACGCATCACCTCACCGCTGAACCTGCAGGATACGGTCTTCACGCTCTCGTCGGAGCAAAGCGAGCGCTTCGCCCAAGGTCACAACGGAGACCTGAAGGCGAGGTCATCGTGGGAACTTGAGGTCTTTGCCCCTGCAGGTGGGCTGCGCTCCAGCGCCCAGGATATGCTGAGCTACCTGGCCGCCCAGGCAGGGATCACGACCTCGTCCCTGAGCACCAGCATGGCCGAGACTCACACGTCTCGCTTCAAGAGTTCCAACGTTGAGATGGGCCTGGGATGGGTTATCGGTGACACGGGCTACCACTGGCACAACGGCACCACGGGCGGCTTTGAGACCTTCGTTGCGTTTGACACCCAGGCCAAGGTGGGCGTGGTGGTGCTAGCCAACACCCTGACGGCCTACTATGCCCAGACGTCCCTCGGCAAAGCGTTGATCAAGCTGATGACGAAGCAGAGCTACGAACCGGTGGCCTTGCCACCCTCGGTCTCGGTATCGGCGGAGACCCTCGACCTCTACGTTGGGACCTACAGCGCCGACTTCACGGTGACGATCACGCGTGAGGGCGACGCCCTCGTGCTTGCGCAAGCGGGCCACCCTGACCAGCCCCTCTACGCCAAGACCGAAAAGATCTTCTATCGGCGAACAAAGGTGGTGGAGATCACCTTCGTCAAGGACAGCACCGGCGCCTACCCTTCGCTGAGCTATAGCTCGAGCGATGGCACCACCACCCTCTTCCGAGCGCCCTGACGGACCCTACTGAATCCCAGGCCTCTGCTTGACCCAGCGCCGGTAGGAGGCGACAAGCTGGTCGCCCTTCTTGATGGGCACGCCAAAGAGCACCACGGTGTTGCTGCTACGGTTGTAGTCGAAACCATCCTGGCGCCCCCGCGTGAGCGCCACGGCGCCCTTGGCTACGGCCAGCGAGGCGCTGATGGGTAGATACTCCAGCTTCAACGGCGATGCAGCCCCAACAATGGAGTCGATCATCAACTGCAACGAGGTGCTCAGGTCCGGCTGACAAACGTCGGCGCTCGTTCCGCCAAGCTTCTGCGCCACCTGTTTGTAGCCATGAGTGATATCGGCCCCACATAGATTGCCGCAGAGTCCACCAATGAGGTGCATGACCGCCTTGCCCTCGCCGCCATCACTCACCCCTGTGTAAAGCGCCACGTGCTCCTTGTAGACGACGTCCGTCACCCACTGAATACGCGCCGCGTCCAGCGTGCATTTGAACATATCAAAGGTGCCAAACCAGGGGTCAGCCGCCAGGTAACCCTGATCGATTTCATCGGTCACCGCGATGATCACCAGCGTCGCGTCCTTGCGCACGCGCTTGGGATTATTATCCTGCCGCGGGAGGTGCTTCTTTACTGCCTGGAAGGCGTTGACCATGCCCCACTCGTCAACACCTTCGTAACCTGGCGGGTTACGCACGCATGATTCGAAGAGGTGCTGTTCTGTGGGCAACAAGAAGCGGTCCTCGCCTCCTTCATCCATGGCGTCGGCCTCATTGACCAGCTCCCCTTTGGCGTCGAACGCGTACTCCGCCGCGCAGAATCGCCCCACCGCCTCTGCTCCCCCTACACCCTCAGGGTTGACCACGTTGGTGACGGCCATGCGAAAATCGAGCCCGGAAGCGATGGCGCGGGCGAAGAAGTTCTTGGCGTTGGCCGCGACGTTCTGACGGTCGTCGTCCATGGTCCCCGACTCATCGACGACCCAAATGATGTCAGCTTTGGGGGTGGTAACCACCTCGAAGGGATCGCACTCCACGGTCGCTGAATCTACCGCCGTCGCCAACCCCGTGCCATTGATCAAATCTTCGATCCGCGTCCCTGTGGCGAGGTTAGCGTCATGGGCGCGAGCCTCCTCCGCCACAGCCCCGACAACAATCAACCGCCCATCGCTGCGAAGCAGCGTTTGGACCCGCAGCAAGAACATCGTCGTGAGCCCACCGTAAGGTTGCCCCGAGATGTTGAGTTCGCCCGCAGGGCGGTCAAGCGCCAAGGGTACGAGGGCATCTCTGAGCTGTGAAACAGACATCTGTGGGTTGGTGACGACGCGAAGATGAATACCCACCATGGTGGGGAAGCCATCATGGCTCTGCTCCTCGCTCCCAGTGTTGAGGAAGAGGGTCTGCGTAGCCCCCGCAATCTGCGTCAAGCGCCCCATCACCAAGGCGGAGAGTTGATTGAGGTCTGGGGCGGGGACTGGCAGCGACACGATGAACCCTGCCACCTGATCCTCGGCGGCAGGCAGATCGATCAGCGCAGCGGCCTCTCTTGCCTGCGGGCTGGGAATGGTCACCTCCGCGTAGCGTGCCCCAAGCTCCAGCGCCAGATGCCAATCGCCCTTGGAAGAGCGCTGAAACTGCATCTTCTTCAGGCCACGGTCACCAATCTCCGCTTGGGGGCCACAGATGAACGTTGGACGCTGATCGTCTTGGAGACCATCGTCGAAGGTTGCCTTGTGGAAAGGGCTCGTCTCACCGTCAGAGCAGAGAAAATCCAAAGCTGGGATGCAGCTCCCGCCCTCACAACGCTGACCGGCGCCACATCCATCCGCCACCACCTCTGGGCACCCCTCAACAAACTCCCCACAACGTTCGCGGCAGCATCCGAAGGCCCCGTCGCCGTTGAGGTCTTCGTCGCCGTCCGCCACGCCATCGTCATCGGAGTCGGCGTCGAGATAATCAGGGTCGCCATCCCCATCGCTGTCCACAGGCTCTGACCCATGGCCCGCTTCAATGCTGTCGATAATGCCGTCACCATCGGAGTCAGAGTCGATGAAGTTGGGGATCCCATCCCCATCCAAATCCTCGCCGGCGCAACCTTCAACCTCATCCGGGATGCCATCGCCCTCGGCATCCTGCCCAGGGGTGCAAACGATGCTTAGGGCATCGGGCCAAGGTCCGGACGCTTCGTAGGCTCCCTGCCCTGCCTTATCGAAGGTTTGGAACGAGTTACTGCTGCAAGCGGTCAGCAGAAGGAATGCGGATATGGCGAGCGAGCCGGCCTGGGCGAAGTGAGTCATCATACAAATCTCCAGCCCAAAACTAGCGAGCTGGCCCGCCTCTGTCCACCTACGCTCTAAAGCAGACAAATGCGGCGAATGGCGAGGGATATCTTGTCCATGGCGGCAGCAAAGTTTCCCTCACAGATGCTGACGTGTTTCCCCATCACCCCAAAGGCCGAGACCAGCTCGTTGAAGCGATTTCCAGCAGCTGCCTCTCCAAACTCGTTGGACGTGCAAATGGGGACCTGACCTGCGAAACGGTCCTCGTCGATCTGCACCTTTCCCGGAGGCCCCGTCACAGCAGCCACCACCAAATGTTCGGGGCTCCGCAAGGCCTTGAACGCAGAGACATAGCGCGAAATTGGATGCAGGAGCTCTTTATGGGCCACGCAACGGGTCTTGAGGGTGCCCAGAGTCAAATCCGTGGGGTCGAAGAGACCTGTATCTGCGGCGGAACAATCGTCCTCATCAGAGATGAAGATGATGGCCAAAGGGGCGTTGAAGCGCAGAAAGCCATCGTTCCCCGGTTGCTCTGTGAGCGCCTTGAGCGCCGACTCCATGGGCTGTTCGAAACCACACCCTGTGAGCCCCAGGCTGGCTATGCAGGCGAAGTCGCGTTCGAGGTCCCCGCTGGGTGCCTGCAGGAAGAGCGGCAATGAAGCTGGACACCCCTCCCCCCGAGGCGTGTGCTGCAAGAGCCCCTCGTCGCCTCCCTCATGACAAGTGCTCGTACCACCGAAGGTGTAGGGGCCAGCACCAACATCCGTGGAGATGACCCCGATGCGGTAGGTGGCCAAAGGCGGGTCCAGGCTCTCAATCGCCTGAATCAGCGCGCCAAACGCAACACCGAGCGCCTGCTGCTCCTGGAACATCGTCTCCGAGTTGTCGATGACGAAGAGAATGTCGATGGTGTTGCAGTCGTAGATGATGGGCACGTCACCCGCGTTGTAGTCGACCGTGGCGAAAGGGTTTTCTACGGCCGCGTCACCCCAATTCTGCCCTCCAGCGCAGGCCGAGAGCAGCGCACAGGTGCAAAGGAGCGCACCGGCCATGCTGCGATGAAGCGATCGGGCTGCCATGACTAACCTTCGCGGCGACGGTTCATCATTTCCGCCGGCGTCATCTAGATTCTACGCTGAGGGCGAACGCTCGTCGAGGGCTGGACGGTGGTTGGCAACGTAGACCACCAGCACGGTGATGTTGTCATCCCCGCCCAGGGCGTTGGCCGTGTCCACCAATCGGCGGGGCACTTCACTGTAGTAGCCGCGCTCAAGGTAGTCGCGTAGTTGACGCTCGTTGAGATAGTTGGAGAGGCCATCGGAGCAGAGGAGAAAACAATCACCCATCAGCGTTGGCATCACCATCACGTCAACGTCGACCTCACCCTCGAACCCCACAGAACGTGTGACGACGTGCTTGAGGGCGCTCTGCTCGGCCTCAGCCCGTGACATAAAGCCAGCTCGCACCTGCTCCTCGATCCACGAGTGGTCCATCGTCAACTGCTCCAGACGACCATCACGATAGAGATAGCAGCGGCTGTCACCCACATGAGCGAGGTGGGCACGTCCACCGCTAATCAAGAGCGACGTGAGGGTGGTCCCCATGCCTTTGGCCGAGGGGTCTTGCTCTGCTTCTTCGTAAATCTTGGCGCTAGCCGTGCGCACCGCCGCCTGCAAGCAGCGACCAGGAGCTTCATCTACGTCCAAGCCCGCCCGGGACGCGCCATCCAAATCGGCGTGCCGCAGCTCTTCCTCGAGGATGGACACCGCCATCTGGCTCGCACGGTCACCCGCCTGGTGCCCGCCCATGCCATCTGCCACAGCGTAGAGCTGCAGATCTGAGGCGTTCAGGCCCGTGTCCGAGAGCCCCCAAGCGACGATTCGCATCTAGGCCTCCATCAACGATCGAAACCCTGATCGCTGTGCTCCTTGCCATCAAAGCAGAGCAGCTTGCCATTGCCCTCGAGGATTGTCGCCAGGTTTACCGGGCGACGCCAAACCTTGTAGAGATTCACCAGGGTGTCATGGGCCCAGTCCGTCCGCAGATCAACGCCATCATGCCGATGGACGAGCAAGAGCTCACCTCGATTTTCGAAGTTGCCATCCTCCACGTGGATAGCTGGCTGACCAAAGTTGGTGAGCATAGAGAGCAGCTTGTCCTTGATCTCTTGGTATTGGCGGCTCTGCAACTCCCAATGAGATGACCGTGTGTTCCAACCATACGTAAAGAAGAGCTGCTCACGACAGAACTCCTCGGTGAAAAACTCATCGATAAACATCACGTCGCTGTAGATTGTGCGCACCTGAAAGAT
>JAFCZD010000837.1 GCA_019314525.1 Deltaproteobacteria bacterium | reverse complement strand
GGAAGCTTTGGAAAGGCTCATGGAAGGAGATGTTCGCGGCGGCCGCGACGACCTTCCGCAGGGCGAAGCCATAGGGCCCGCGCAACAATAACTCGATCGTTCAGGACGCCGCTGCATCCCCGTTTTCCGATTCATTGCCTAACGTAGAATTCGATACCCCTGGCACGCCCCCTAGCGTGGTCGCAAAGTACTGAGGCTCGGCGCTGGCGCTGGCCAGGGGCTTTCAGCGAGTAGCTGAGACCACTTTGTCGCAGGTTGCCAAAGCTGCCTCGCGTGAAGCAGGAGCGATTGGGGAAGGGGCGGCGTTTGCTGCGGTTTCATCTGGGCGCCTCGCCGCCCTGCGGGCGGCGACCGGGCTCCTCCGGGCTTCGCTTCGCTTCGGTCCCGCGTCCGCGGGACTGCTGCGCACCCTCCATATCCCTCCTATGAGGCCTGTCAAGCGACCACCCCCGAGTTTGTTAGCTCATCACCGCCTCCTGCTCTGATCCAAACGCCGCGCCTTTGCGACCACGCTCTGCTCTACCGGGATGCTGTGGTTAATAGCGATTGTTCGGTTCCAGGGAAGTCTCGCCAGATAGTGCTGGCATAGACTACCTCCTATTCGTGTCGGCTGAGGAAGGCCGAAGCACCACATGCTGTTTGCGCATCTTGCACAGCGGAACCGAATGTAGGACCGCTCCATCTGGCGCACGGTGACCGTGAAGTCCACCAAGGAATACGGCGAGCAGGTCCTGCAATCGGGGTTAACCATCTTCATCGCTTTCGAGATCGTTGTCATCAATGGCTACGGGTTTGTCGTTATGCTGGTTTCGGACGTTTAAGGAGTGCCCCTTCGGGGACCTCGCCATACTTGACCAACCGCCACATTGCGATCAGGAGTTTGCGCGCCAGGGCCACGATGCCTACCTTTCGCAGTCGTTTGGTGCCTGGAGCGTAACGCTCAGCAAACCACTGAGACAGCTTGCTCTGAGGCTGATAGCGCAGCCAGCTCTGGACGCACCGCTTGGAAATTGATCCAATCACCGCTTAGAAAGTGATCCAACGACCCCACTCCACAAAACGCGGCGCACCTCAAGCTCGCCGAAGAATCCGGGGCGGTTCAGTGCGGAGCTGGTCAATTCTCTCTAGCGGAAGACCGGCACAGCCGCTCGTACGCGCGCCCCGGTTGCGTCAGGGATCCAAACACCAGTGCCCTGGCCACCGGAAACAGGACCGCTTTGTTGATGAGATTGAAATAGGGCAATTCGCGGGCTTTGGCCCTGTTTTGCACATAGCTGAAAAAGTAGTCGGTCCAAAACGGCGACACGTACTCGACGCCGCAACTATTGGCATAACAACCGAGGTTCTCGATGAAGCGCCTATCGAGAGGCTCCCAGTAGCGAAAAACGTCTCGCCGGAAGCCGGCCTCCCAGCCGGAGAGGCTCGTTTCCGCTGCTGCGTCGGTACCGTCTGACTTGAAGAGCCAGCTCTCCGTGAGAACGACGGGTTTGGCAACGCTTCGTCCCAGCTCCGCGACAGCGTACGCCCGTTCGATGCCAGACGGCGATACATTGTAGATGTGCAAACTGAGGTAGTCGACTGTCGTCTTTGCCAAACGCGTGAAGTACTCGGGTGAGTCCCAGTTTCCCGCGCCCGCGCCAACTTTCGTACCCTTGCGACGCAAGCCGCTCAACATGCTTTCAACATAGTGCGTGGCCAACTCTGGCGAACGGAATTCATCCAAACCCGCCAGCACCGTGAAGGTCTGAGGCTCATGCAGAATGGTGAGATAGTCGGGCTGCAAAGCATCGATGACGAGCTGCGCCATCCTCTGCTGCTCCTCAGCGAAGGCCTCGAAGGTCAAGCCGGAGAAGTCGCACTTCACTGGACTGAACACGCTGTTGGCGAACAGGACGTTGTGCTCGACGAGTAGCTTCATCCCGCGTTGGCGTACCGCCTTCGCCACCCACTTGTAGAACGCAAGATAACGTCCGGCAGGGTCATAGTGCGGCAGCAAGGTCGGGTAGCCGATCACGATCGTGATGCCGGAAACGCCCATGCGGTCGAATCGTCTGAGCAGCAACCTGACCGCCACCTTGGTGAGGGGCGACAGAAGCACCTTCCCACGATTCGAATCAGCCGCTAGCAGATGCGCACCAAAGATTGGCGCGGTGTCCGCCGGACTCTCCCTTTCCTGATTGGTTTGCTGGAACTGGTCCAACCAATTCGACAGGGTCTGATACAGAGGGACCAGTTCATCCGGCACACCCTTTAGCGGCCCGGTACCTTTTTTTTGCGGTTGGTTGTTGTCCATCGGTCCAATTGGCAGGGTACCCCCTACCCCCTACATCCCCGGGCAGCTGTTGTCGTCGTAGCAATGCGCGTACGCGGACCACATGTGGCGGGCGAGCCAGGAGGTGTACTGGATGTGGTGGCCCGAGCAGATGGCGTCGGGGCAGTCGTTGTCGTTGTTGCAGGGATCGTCCACGTTGGTGCCGCCCTCGCACACGCCGAAGGCCGGGGCGTATTCCGCTGCGGGTGTGTGGTCGGGCCGGCAGTAGGCGCCATGATCGACCATGCGCGTG
>JAFCZD010000035.1 GCA_019314525.1 Deltaproteobacteria bacterium | reverse complement strand
CTCTTTGGCCTTGGGCTCCTCTTTGGCCTTGGGCTCCTCTTTGGCCTTGGGCTCCTCTTTGGCCTTGGGCTCCTCTTTGGCCTTGGGCTTCTCTTTGGCCTTATTTACCCCTGCCAGGATCTTCTCGGGATCGAGGGCTGCGAGGGTAGGCTGGTCCTCATCGAAGTCATCCACCATTTGTTGCTGCTTGGCCTCGAGGACGCGGTTGAGCACCTTGCGACTCTCCGCTGGCAGCTTCTCGAAGCGAACTCCCATGCCTGGTGAAACTGTGGTTTTTTCTGGGTCCTTTTCTCTGACCCAGACCACCGTGCCCTCACCCGAGAGCAGTGGCTTGCCGTCCTGGAGTTGAAACTCGAACGTCAAGGCAGTGCCAACCGCAAGCGGTTTGGGTGTTCGAATGAAGATTCCGCCCTCGCTCACATCGGACGCATAGCGTTCGATGAAATGCTCGATGGTGGTGCTCTTGAACTTGATTTTGACGCTAACGGGGGTGCGCATTGTCCCTCGAGCCTCCAGAGCAATCGTGACGAAAGGGGGGGGAGCCTAAATCTCCACCACTTTTTTCCGCTTCGTCACCCTGACCGTTGTCCGAGGAAGATACCTTGGACGCGGCGTAAATGGCAAATTCGCTTGCGTTGATGAAACGCCAAAACGCTAAGTCTAGCAAGGGGTTTCGTCACATGGGGTCTGGTTGAGGGAACGTTCACCCCTATGGAACCAACCCTGAGCGAGTCTCTTGGATGATGAGCCTAGCGGCGCCAGTGGGCGGCATCTCGCCAGGCGCTTCCTGAGCAAGAACTCTCTCCATCGACAGGGTTTTGCGTAGAGGATCTAGGCCGCTGGGCATCAATACCAGCCACAGCCACCGCCAGGAGGTCTTCCTTGGTGGTGGGGCTCAGCGCTTGAGCTTGAGAATCGATGAATCCAGTGTCGTACTCACCATCGCAGAAGCCTGGATGGGTCAGCACACGTCGATGAAAAGAAAGGTTCGTCTGGATGCCACCCACCACATACTCGCCAAGAGCCCGTCGCATGCGCTGGACCGCATGTTTGCGTGTGGGAGCCCATACTGAGAGCTTGGAGATCATTGGATCGTAATGTGACGAGATCTCGTTGCCGGCGTAGACTCCAGAGTCATCCCGAACGCCAGGCCCCGAGGGGACGCGGAGCGCTGAAATCGTTCCCGGGCTGGGCAAGAAGCGGATGGGATCCTCGGCATAGATCCGGCACTCGATGGCTGCACCACGAGGAGCGATGGCCTCTTGTCGCAGGCTAAGGGCTTGTCCTGCGGCTACCTCAAGTTGAAGTCGTACCAGGTCCACCCCGCAGCAGAGCTCTGTGATGGGGTGCTCCACCTGGAGCCGGGTGTTCATCTCTAGGAAGAAGAATTGTTTTGTTTTAACGTCATAGAGGTACTCTACGGTCCCCGCACCGATATAATTTACCGCCTTTGCGGCCCTCACCGCGACCTCGCCCATCTTTCGTCGTGTGGTGTCGTCAAGGACAGGGCAGGGGGTCTCCTCGATCACCTTCTGGTGTCGTCGCTGGATCGAGCAGTCACGTTCAAAAAAGTGCAGAGCGTTGCCGTGGTTGTCGGCCATCACTTGCACTTCGACGTGACGTGGGTTTTCCACGAGCTTTTCGAGATACACGGCATCATCGCCAAAGGCGCTCATGGCCTCGCGTCGAGCGGCATCGAAGGCGGCGACGAAGTTCGATTCCTCTCGTACCAGGCGCATGCCTTTGCCGCCACCACCCGCAGACGCCTTGAGCATCACGGGCAGGCCGATCTTGGATGCCGCTACCAGGGCTTGTTCGCCATTGGCGAAGCCTCGTTCGCCTCCGTGAATACCAGGCACCACAGGGACTTTCGCTGCCTGCATGTGATGTCGGGCCACCATCTTGTCGCCCATGGCCCGGATGGCTGCTGCGGGGGGACCGATGAAGACGATCCCCGCTGCGCTGCAGGCCTCAGCGAATTCAGCGTTCTCCGAGAGGAAGCCATATCCCGGGTGGATCGCCTCTGCGCCGGTCTCCTTGGCGGCAGCGAGGATCTTGTCTATCACCAGGTAGCTCTCTCTGGCCGGCGCGGAGCCAATGGGCACCGCCTGATCCGCGAGCCGCACGTGTAGCGCCTTGGCATCAGGCTCGGAGAAGACAGCGATGGGTGAGATGCCCATCTCTCGGCAGGTGCGCATCACGCGGACGGCGATTTCACCTCGATTGGCGATCAATACTCGTTTGAACATGCTCCGAACATAGCTTGCGTTGCACAACGATTCATCCGAAAACACCCCAAACACCACATTGACAGCGCCGGATACTGATCTCTATAGTCCGGCCCCGGCATGTCAATCCTCGCCGTTATTCCTGCTCGGCTGCAGTCAACCCGGTTTCCGGACAAGCCATTGGTGCCGCTTTTGGGGGTGCCATTGGTGCGCCGGACAGCCCTCCGTGTGCTGGAGTCGGGGCGAGCCGACGAGGTGGTGGTGAGCACTGATGATGAGCGTATCGCGGCGTTGGTGGAGGATTTGCCCCTGGAGGTGGACCTCGATCATCGTCGCTACCGTTCGGGTAGTGATAGGGTGGCGGCGGTAGCGCGCCGGAGAAGCGCTGAGGTGATCGTCAATGTTCAGGTAGACGAGGTCTTGGTAGATGGTGAGATGATAGATATCGCCCTTTCTAGCCTCGAGTGGGCTGACATCGGAACCGTCTCCGTGCCTCTGCGTGCGTGCGAGTTGACAGATCCTCACGTTGTCAAGATTGCGTTACCCTCCTCAGAGGAGGGGAGAGTTCTTGATTTTGCGCGCCTCGTGGGCGCCAGCTGGGAGCATGCCTTTGTCACCGCCCATGCTGGGATTTACGCCTTTGGTTATGACGTGTTGCAACGCTTCGCGCGACTGTCCACGGGATTGCGTGAAGCATGCTCGCATCTGGAGCAATTGCGTGCTCTGGATCGTGGCTGGCCCATCTTCGTTGGTTGTTTGCAGCGTGAGTTGGTAGCGGTGAATATCCCCGAGGATGCGGCACGCGCCGAGCAGGCGCTGGCGCAAGAATCAAAGAGAAATAACGCGCAGATCGCTTGCGCGAACGCTTCGAAAGGACCCTGAATTGGCTAAGCCTACCAAGATCATCTTCGTCACCGGTGGTGTCGTTTCCTCGTTGGGTAAGGGGCTGTCTGCGGCGAGCCTCGCCGCGCTGATGGAGAATCGCGGCCTGAAAGTGACGTTGCAGAAGCTCGATCCTTATATCAACGTCGATCCGGGCACAATGAACCCACTGCAGCATGGGGAGGTCTTCGTCACTGACGATGGCGCTGAGACGGATCTTGACCTGGGACATTACGAGCGCTTCACCTCTTCGCGTATGAGCCGCCAGAACAACTGTACCAGCGGCCAAATCTATTACGATGTGATTACTCGTGAGCGGCGTGGCGACTTCTTGGGCGCCACCGTGCAGGTGATCCCACATATTACCGACGCGATCAAAGCTCGTGTGCTCGAGTGTGCGAAGGGAGTCGACCTGCTGATTTGTGAGGTGGGGGGTACGGTGGGCGACATCGAAGGGCTGCCCTTCCTCGAAGCTATCCGTCAGCTGCGCATTGAGCTTGGCCAGGGCAACACCCTTAGTGTTCACCTCACGCTCATTCCCTACCTGCGCGCCGCCGGAGAGCTCAAGACCAAGCCTACGCAGCATAGCGTGATGAAGCTGCGGGAGATCGGTGTGCAGGCAGAGATCTTGCTCTGTCGCACCGAGCATGCTCTCTCCAAGGAGATCAAGCACAAGATCGGGCTCTTCTGCAATGTGCCCCCCAACGCGGTCTTCGAGGCTCGTGATGTGGAGACGATCTACCAGCTGCCCATCGAACTCTACGAGGAAGGCGTGGACGAGAAGGTCGCGGAGTTGCTCAATATTTGGTCTCGTGCGCCACGTCTCGAGCTTTGGGAGCGGATTGTGCGCACCCTGCGCGAGCCAAAGAGCATTGTGCGCATTGGTGTGGTTGGAAAATACGTCGAGTTGATCGAGTCCTACAAGAGCCTCAACGAGGCGCTGACCCATGGCGGTCTCGACAATGATAGCGGCATCGACGCGGTGTATATCGACTCGGAAGAGATCGAGGCGGCGGGGGCGGACAAATTCCTTGCCGACGTCGACGGCATCCTTGTCCCAGGTGGTTTTGGTGGGCGTGGCTCCGAGGGCAAGGTGCTGGCGGTGCAGTATGCCCGCGAAAAAGGCATCCCCTTCTTCGGCATCTGCCTCGGGCTGCAAATGGCGGTAGTGGAGTTTGCCCGTAATGTGGTGGGCTTGGAGGGCGCTAACTCTCGGGAGTTCGATGCCAAGAGCCCCCATCCTGTGATCGACCTGATGGAGCACCAACGCGAGCTGGAAGAGAAGGGCGGCACCATGCGTTTGGGGGCCTATCCCTGCAAGCTGACCATGGGCACCAAGGCCCGTGAGGCCTATAATTGCGCCGACATCTCTGAGCGCCATCGTCACCGCTATGAGGTGAATAACGCCTACCGTGACCAGCTCGCCAAGGCGGGGTTGGTTTTTTCGGGGCTAAGCCCAGATGAACTGCTGGTGGAGATGATCGAACTCCCCGAGCACCCCTATTTTGTTGCGTGTCAATTTCACCCAGAGTTCAAGTCACGCCCCATCGATCCCCACCCTCTTTTTTCCCGTTTCATCGCAGCGTCGTTGCAGCAGCAAAGTGAGCAGCGCAAAGAGCCACGCGCAGTTCCTAGGCCAAAAGGCGAGATGCGCGACAAGGTTGCCAGCGACAAGGTTGCCAGCGACAAGGTTGCCAGCGCCGACGCCCCGAAGGAGCCGCTGCCACTGCATCCCACCTCCTAATTTGTGGCGACTATGTTCCTCGTGCGTGGCGCCAAGAATGGCCTGATTTATCTCCTAGTGCGCGGACTCTTGGCCGTCTCGAGGCTTGTGCCTGGTTCCTGGCTGGTACGTCTTTTCGAGGGCTTGGGCAGGGCGGGGGCGCATCTCGCGCGTTACGAGCGGCGCCGTGCGCTGCGCAACCTCGCCGCCTCGGAGTTGCGGCTCGAAGGGGCCCTTGCTCGCCGCGTTTGGTCACACGCCTTGGCGCATGTCGGGCGCAGCTTGGGGGAGTGCTTGGTGCTGCTGCGCGGTGGGAGACAGGCGCGCGCGGTGCGCGAGCAGATTACATTCTCCCCTGGCGGCATCGAGACCCTGCGGGGGGCTTTGGCCGAGGGTCACGGTGTGGTGCTGACGGGGGCGCACTTTGGCAACTGGGAGTTGCTGGTGAGCGCCCTTGCGATGCACACAGAAGCAAGCCAAACGCAGATCCATGTCCTCGCGCGCCCAAGCTATGACCCAAGGTTTTCTTTTCTTCTCGAGCGGTTGCGCGCACGGCTAGGCTGTAGGACTATTTGGGTACGTGGGGGCCGTTCACACCTACGTCACTGCTTGGGGGCCCTTTCTCAGGGGGAGGTTGTCGCCTTGGCTGCCGATCAGCCTGCACCCAGGGGAGCCGAGTCCATGGCCTTTTTGGGACGGATGGCGCCCACGAGCATGGTGGCTCCATCTCTAGCCCACAAGAGCGGAGCGCCATTGTTGTGGGTCCTGAGTGAGCGCCAGGGTGGGAGGCATCATATTATCATTGAGCGCATTCCTGTGGCACGCGACCTGTCCCGCAAGGTCTCCGCACGGCAAGCCACTGCTGTCCTCTGTGAACGACTGGGGGAAGCTGTTGTGCGGTGTCCTGAGCAGTGGCTGTGGAGCTTGGATCGCTGGCGCGAGAATCTCACATGATGGGCAATTTGCGTACCACACCCTTTACAGCTATAGGGCCTTCTGTTATCGTTCTAAGGGTTGCTATTTGTCTCGTGATTCCGCTTTCTTACGGATGTGAGCCGAGGGTCGTTAGCGCGCCTTCCAACACCCGTTGTGCAGTGGAAGCAGAGGGCATCAGGTGGGATCAGGTGGGCGGGCCTTCGAGAGAGGGTGGGGGGCCGTTGAGAGCCCATCGCTTGTGCGCTCGAAGTTGGGAGGGGGCGTGGCGGATGGAGGGTGTCAAGGGCACTTTGGGCCGCTGGTCCTTGAAGGCAAAGGGCGCTCGATATCATCGTGAGCGTGTGAAGCTTCGGCTGGTGGATTTTGAAATTAGGGGCAAAGGCTTTGTTCTTCGCGGAGACCGACTGGATGTCGACACGCAGAACCTGCGCTATCAGGGGCATCGCGTTAGTGGCACTTTGTGGCTCCCTGGCGATATCCCCCCGAGCCCAAGCCACCCTACCAGCACAGGCGAAGAGCCCCTCTCCGAAAAAGAGCAGAATGTTGGCGGGGGTGTCGCTCCCAGCGAAGCTGACACTTCGTGCCGATCACCTCACAGCGGCGCCCGCCCGTGAGTGTCTCCCAGGGGCTCGCTGTGCCACGCAGATGGTATTGCGGGGGCGGGTGTTTGTAGGCGGGGATGGGCTGGGCATCGAGGCCCCACGGATGAAGATCCTCTTGGCAAAAGGTGGGCAGGCCATCAGCATCGAGGCTGATGGAGGAGTTCGATTGCGACTTGGCAGGCGCCGTGGTCGCGCCAAGCGGCTCTCCTTCTTGGTGCGGCGTGGTGTGCTGGAGCTTCGAGGGGACGCACGCCTTGAGCTGCCACGGTTGCAGCTCAAGCTCACCGGGCGGCTTATTCGTGTGGATCTGCGCAAAGGAGGGGTCTCTGTCTCTCGTGCGCGGGTTGAGATGGAGGTACCCACTCGATGAGTACTCTCGACCTGATGCTTCGGGCCGAAGGCCTGCGTTGCCAGCTGGGCGGTCGTGAGATCCTCGCCGGAGTAGAGATCAATGTTGGTGAGGGCGAGGTTGTGGGTCTCTTGGGGCCCAATGGTGCAGGCAAGACGACCTTGATGCGGATCCTCAGTGGTCAGCTCTATGCGACGGCGGGTCATATTTGGTTGCAGGAGAGAGAGGTTACAAAGCTTCCGCCCCATCGTCGGGCGCTCTTTGGTTTGGGGCACCTCTTTCAGACCCCAAGCGCATTTCTTGGCTTGAGCGTTGAAGACAACCTGCTTGGTGTGCTCGAGTTGCGGCCAGGGAGCAGCCGCACCCAGCGGCGTGAAAGAGCTCATGAGTTGCTCACTCTCTTCGGTCTCCATGAGCGTCATGCTCAACGGGCTGCCTCCCTCAGCGGGGGGGAATGCAGGCGGCTCGAGCTGGCGCGCTTGTTGGCCGCCGAGCCACGGGTGGTGCTGATGGATGAGCCCTTCGCGGGCCTCGACCCACGAGGCGTTGAGGATCTGCAGCGGGAGGTCGTCTCTTTGGCGAAAGGTGGTGTGGGCGTTCTGCTCTCTGATCACCAAGTGGAACAGACGCTGACAATCTGTCGTCGTGCCTGTATTCTAGTGGCAGGGAAAATTGTGGTGTCAGGGAAGCCGGACGAGGTGCGTGACCATCCGGCTGCAGGTGGAGCCTTCTTTGGCTCGGCAAGCAACGCATTAGCGCGGAGCAATCAATGGGTCTAGAGATCAAGCAACAGCTACGGATGAGTCAACAGCTGAAGATGACGCCGCAACTGCAGCAGGCGATCAAGCTCTTACAGCTTTCTCGCATGGAGCTCGTGGAGCTCGTCCGACAGGAGATGGAGGAGAATCCCGTCCTGGAGGAAGGGCAGGATACGGAGCGCGAGAAAAAGGACGTCGACGTCGAGTTCGAGCGTCCCACGGATATGGCCCTTGAGGGCATTGATTCAGAGCGCCAAGCCCAAGTGGAGCGTGATCGCGTGCCTGACGCGACCTCAGAGGTCGGCGATGGAAGTGCCGCTGAGGGGAGCCGCGAGATCGACTGGGATGCCTACCTCGAGCATCACACGTTGGCGCCGCCGATGCCCTCTTATCGGCCCACCAATGACGAGCTGCCCTCCATCGAGGCGACGTATACACGCAAGCCTTCGCTCACAGACCACCTCGTGTGGCAGCTGCGGATGCAGGACCTCGACCAGCAAGAAGAACGTATTGGGATGCTGATTATCGGCAACCTCGAGCCCATGGGTTACCTCAAGGATCCGCCCCTGGAGGACATCGGCAAGGTAGCTGACGCGCCAATGATCGTCGTCGAGGATATCCTCTCGTTGATCCAGACTTTCGATCCCTTGGGCGTTGCAGCGCGTGATCTTGGCGAGTGCTTGATGATCCAGGCCAGGCATGTGGGGCAGGACGACGAGATCGTCACGCGCATCATCCGTGACCACCTGCACAACCTCGAACGCAAGAATTACCAGGCGATCTGCAAGGATCTCGACCAACCCCTCGATGAGATCATCGAGGCTGTGAAAGTGATCGCTGCTTTTGATCCCAAGCCTGGCCGCCTCTACGCTGACGAGGACCCGGTCTACATCACGCCAGATGTTTACATTCACAAGATCGGTGACAAATACTTCGTCGTGCCCAACGATGACGGGCTGCCCAAGCTGAAGATCTCCAACTTCTACCGCTCTGCGCTCAAGGGGGGCACCAAGGAGCGGCAATATGTGCAGGAGAAGTTGCGGTCAGCACAGTGGTTGATCCGCAGTATTCAGCAGCGGCAGCGCACCATCATTCGCGTCTCGGAGTCTATCGTTCGCTTTCAGCGCGAGTTCTTTGACAATGGCATCAACTTCCTGCGTCCGTTGATTCTCCGCGATGTGGCAGAGGACATCGGCATGCACGAGTCCACTATCAGCCGCGTGACCACCAACAAATACGTGCACACGCCCCAGGGCATTTTTGAGCTCAAGTTCTTCTTCAACAGCAGCATCAACCGCATGGACGGCGACGACATCGCCTCCGAGAGCGTGAAGAAGCGCATCAAGGACATCATCTCGGGCGAGGAGGGTAAAAAGCCCTTCTCAGACCAGAAGATCGTCGAGCTCTTGCGTGAGCAAAATATCGACATCGCGCGCCGCACAGTGGCCAAATATCGTGAGCAAATGGGGATCTTGAGCTCATCCAAGCGCAAGCAGCTCTTCTAATGGCGAAAGGCTTGTCCGTCCCAAAGAAGGCGCGCGCTCTGCCCTCAGACCAACAGCAGCTGCGCACATTGATCATCACAGGCATCTCTGGGGCGGGCAAGACAACAGCCCTTCATGCCGTCGAAGATCTCGGCTTCCACTGTGTGGATAACCTGCCCTTGCCCCTGCTACCTGCATTCTTTGAGACGCTGGACGCCGAACCCGAGGTCGCGCGGGCGGCGATGGTGGTGGACGCACGGCTCAAACCGCATATTGGAGGGTTCGCCCAGGCGTACGAGGAGCAGCTCGCAGAGGGGCGCCGGCTCGAGGTGCTTTATCTCGACGCGCGGGATGATGTCCTGATCCGTCGTTTCTCCCAGACACGTCGTCGGCACCCCTTGGCGGGCACCGATCTGCGGGCGGGTCTAATGGCCGAAAGGCGCATTCTTGAGCCCTTGCGTGCTCATGCCCTCACCTGCCTCGACACCTCTGAGATGACGGTTCATCAGCTCAAACGACACATCCAGGAGCGCTATGAGGGAGAGGGGGAGGGAATGGTGATCTCCCTCGTCTCGTTTGGTTTCCGGTATGGCGTGCCTGCTGAAGCAGACCTCATCTTTGACGTGAGATTCTTGCCCAACCCCTACTTCGTCGAGGGCCTGCGTCCCCTCACTGGTCTCGACCCCCGCGTCTCGGACTATGTCTTCGAGCAGCCAGATGCGCCGGAATTCGCCTCACGGACTCATGATTATCTCGAGTTTCTCCTGCCGCGCTACCGCGCCGAGGGCAAGGTCTACCTCACCGTCGCCATTGGTTGCACGGGCGGGAGGCACCGCTCAGTGGCCATGGTGGAGGAGCTGGGGCAGGCCCTGAGCGATGGGCGAGTCGTGCACAAGAGGCACCGCGATCATGTCCGTGGCTGATGGCTGGGCGGTAGTTGATGACTAGGGGAGAGCTGACGATCCATGCTGGCCGCGGGCAGGACCTCTCTGCGTTGGGTGCTCTTTGGGCCGAACTCGATGCGCGCCACGCGGCTCACCAGCCAGCTTTTTTTCAAACAGCGCCGCCTCGGGAGGTTGAGCTGCGCGATATGCTCAAAGACCCCCACGCTCTGCTCTTGGTCGCCCTGAAGGGGCAAGAGGTGGTGGGCGGGGTCTCCGCGGGAATCTTTGACACCCCCAATGACCCAGGGATGGTGCGCTGTCGGCGCCTCTACGTTGACCGGCTAGTGGTCGCAGCTGAGCATCGAGGTCAAGGGGTGGGACGCGCGTTGATGGACAGCGTGGAAGAGCGCGGTCGGTCTCGCGGCGCTGAGCAGCTGGTGCTCACTGTCTGGGCTGGCAACGAAGAGGCGCTGCGCTTCTATCAGCGCGAAGGTCTCGTGGAGGTGGGGCGCTTGCTAGCGCGTGAACTCTAGACGCCCCAGCTCCTCGTCACTCTCACCTGCACCTATGCTAGACTAACGGCCGATGCATGCTGTGCTCTGCCGTCTCACCCTCATTGCCCTTGTGGCAGGGAACCTGCTGAACGCAAGCGACACGCGAGCTGGGGAGCCCACCCAGCAGTGGTTCACGCTCACCACCGCTCACTTCTACGTTCACTACTATAAGTCCATCCGACATGACGAGCGCGCGGCGGCGGAGAAGGTCGCCCGCGTGGCAGAGCGTTGTCATGCGATCTTGTCGCCAATCTTCAAACAGACCCCCTCGAGCCGGACACACATCGTCGTCACCGATGACACCGACGGCGCCAACGGATCGGCCCAGGCTATCCCCTTCAACATCATCCGTGTGTTCCTTACGGCGCCTGGTTCACGCAGCGAGCTTTCCGACTACGACGATTGGCTCACTGGCTTGATCATGCACGAGTACACCCATATCCTGCACATGGACGCGATCCATGGTCTCCCGCGCATCGTCAACGCGGTGATGGGGCGGGTCTGGGTGCCCAATATCATACAGCCGCGCTGGTTTATCGAGGGGCTCGCCGTATACCAGGAGAGTCAACGCACCACCGGTGGTCGGCTCCGCTCGTCGCTCTTCGACATGACCCTTCGCGCACACGCCCTCGAGGGGGGCATCCTGCGCCTCGACCAGATCACCTCCAATACGTTGATCTACCCGCGGGGGTCAGTGCCCTACCTCTATGGCGCATATTTCATCCGCTACATCGCAGACCGCTATGGTGACAAGGCCCTGACGAAGATCGTGCACGCTTATGGTGGGCTCCCCATCCCTTACGCCCTCAATCGCGTGGCCAAGGAGGCTGTTGGCCGCACCTATGAGCAACTCTACAAGGAGTTTTCTGCTCACTTGCGCCAGCGCTACGCACGGCAGCGGGATGCGGTCACCAAGCGTGGGATAACCCCCTTTTCGCCTTTGACCACCCATGGCTGGTCCGTGGGCTCTGGGCGCTTTTCGCCGGATGGCAAGACCCTTGTCTACCTCGCCAACGATGGCAAGGAGGCGTCCTATATTCGTCTGGTGGACGCCAACAAGACCAGCCGAGAGAAGGCGCGATACCCGCACCTGGGCGGCCATACTGTCACCTTCACCCCTGACGGGCGGCACCTGATCTATGGCCAGGGGGTCAACTGGCGCACCTACCATGCCTACCACGATCTCTATGTTCGGCCTTTGGGTGGCGGTCAGGTGCGGCGTTTGACTCATGGATTGCGCGCGCGAGACCCTGACGTCTCACCCGACGGGAGCACGGTGGTCTTTGCCACCAATGAGCTAGGCAGCAACGATCTGCGCACGATCCCCTTTGTGGGCGGAAGCGCGCGGGTGTTGATCAAGGGGCAGCAGGGGGAGCAGTTCTACCGGCCGCGTTTTTCCCCGGATGGTAAGCAGATCGCTGTCTCTCAGTGGCGCCCAGGTGGCAAGCGCGACATTCTGCTCATCGACGTTGGCAACGGTGAGCGCCGCTATGTTACCGACGATCGGGCGCTGGACATGGATCCGGTCTTCACGCCCGATGGAAAGAAGATTTGTTTCAGTTCGGATCGGACTGGGATCTTCAACCTCTATTGCCAGCCCCTCACAGGAGGGGAGTTGATGCAGCTGACCAATGTCTTGGGGGGGGTCTTTGGCGCTGCCTTTTCTCCCAGCGGTGATCGTGTGGTCTACGTGGGGTTCGGGGTGCGTGGCTTTGACCTGCACCAAATGAAGCTCGATCCTGCACGTTTCCTCCGCGCCTCGCCCTACATCAACACCCGTCGTTTTTCTAGGGGCGCGCCCGCGGTGGTGTCCACAGATTTCCCCATTGAGCCGCAGAATGCCACCAGCCGCCCCTATAGCCCATTGCGCACCCTCTACCCACGCTCTTGGCTCTTCAACGTCGGCACAGATGCCTTCGGTACCTCTGTGGGTCTAGAGGTCAGCGGTACAGACGTCATCGGTCGACACCAATACCTGCTCATCAGCAATGTCAGCACTTCGCGCGGGTATGTCTCTTACCTCGCAAGCTATAATTACAATCGATTTTGGCCAGGCTTGCACCTGGACGCAGGGCGTACTTTGGGGCCCCGTGGTGGGCTGATGGTCGATGGCGACCAGCGCTCCTATGTGGAAGAGAACTTTGGCTTTGGAGCATCCCTCAGCCTGCCTGTGCTGCGCATCCCGCGTCACGCGATCCGCATCAACCTTGGCTACCGGCTGAACGCATTCCGCGATGAGCCGGAGACGGAGGCCTTGGTCTTGCCAGGGATGACCTCCCCTCGACTCCCTGAGACGGGGCTGCTCTCAGGCGTGACGGCGTCTGTCACCTACAGTAGCGTGGAGCGCTCATTGGGCGCCATCAGCGCCGACGGGGGCCGCCACCTCAGCATTGGGATGCGAGTGGACAACGAGGTCTTTGGTAGCGACTACCTCAGCACGCAGGTCACCTGGTCTTGGGCGGAGTACTTGAAGATGCCTTGGCTCGACCACCATGTGTTGGCCGCGCGCTATGCTGGAGGGGTCGCGCGGGGTGACTTCAAACGGCGTGGCTTCTTCTTCATTGGGGGCTTTCCCGAGCAGAATGTGATCCAGGCGGTGATCGACCAGGCACCTTTGGGCGGAGCCTACCTGCGTGGCTACGCGCCGGGGACCTTCTATGGTGATCAATACCACCTGCTCAATATCGAATATCGCGCACCCCTTTGGCAGATCGAGCGCGGTTTGTCGTCTTTGCCGCTCTACTTCAATCGTATTCACCTCGCCGCCTTCGCGGATGTGGGTCACGCCTTTTTCGGAGATTTCGAGCCTGACGCGTTGAAGGTTGGCGTGGGAGGGGAGGCGCTGGTGGAGTTTGTCGTGGGCTATTTCGTGCCCCTCACGCTGCGCATCGGTTACGCTCGAGGCCTGATGAGTGACGGGAGCAATGAGTTCTTCACCCTCATTGGGCACCGTTTTTGATAGGGTGGTCTTGGTGACAATGATCTGTCCACACTGCCAAGAAGAGCTCTCGTCTGAGGTCTCGAGCTGTCCCCGCTGCGGTCGGGGTTTGTCCACGAAACCGCCGCAGAACCTGCCCCTTTGGTCAGATGCGGGAGAAGCGACCGCTCCCTCGGCGCGCGTGCGCGGCGAGGTGACCTCCATTAAGGTCGCCCATCAGCCCAGCCCTGAGGCGCGCCAGGGGGAGCCCAAGGGGGAGCCCAAGGGGGAGCCCAAGGGGGAGTCCAAGGGGGAGCCCAGCCCAGGAGGCTGGGTTAGCCCCGATAACCCTGGGATCTTCACCTCTGTGGCCCAAGATGAGGAGAACACGGAGAAGAAGGTCCTCTTTGGCCCCTCCGACCAGCGGGCAATTCGAACGGAGTTCGTGGCCTCTGACCCGCAGCAGGGGCGAGAGACACGTATTGTTGATGTTTCGCTGCCGCCTGTTGTGAAGCGCGCTTTGCGCGACAAGGCTGAGGCGGCCAAAGAGGGCGCATTGGAGTCCGCTGGGGTCTCGCTTTTCGAAGAGCTCATGCGCGAGACTCGCCACCTCTATCAGCGTCTCCATCGGCTCGACCGATATGTTGTCTGGGCGTTGATCGTGACTGTGGTCGCGACCTTCTCACCCTGGTTTTTTGAGCGTGGCGTTGGCTTGAGTTCAGGGATTGAAGGGTGGGGGGCGCTGAGCGGTGTGGCCGCGTTGGCAGCCATGGGCGCGATCTACTTACGCACCAACCGCCGTCGCCTCTCTGGCAGGCTGATCATGCTGCAGTTCTTTCTAGTGTTGGCGGTGGCTGGACCGCCCCTCTTTTTCCTCCTCATAGAGCCACGTCAGTTGGTGTTCGGAGCGTACGCTGTTCTCGCTGGGGCTGTGCTCGCTGCATTCCTGACCTTGGCCAGGCTCACCCGCCTCAATGTTTGAGGGGTCGCCCGCCTCTGCTAACTACGCCTGATTCAATGCAGCAGGGAGCGGATGCAGGCCAGCGCGGGTCCGCTTGACCAATCGCGCTTGTTGACGATGCGGTAGCGCACCTTGCCTGTGGTGTCGATCAGGTAGGACTCGGGGAACTTTTCCGTTCCATAGGTCTTGGCGATGGCCCGGGGTGTATCCATCAGCACCGGCAAGGGGGGTACACCATGACGAGCGAAGAAATCCTTTACGATCTCGGGGTTGTCATCGACGCTAACGGTGAGCAGCGCGAAGTCATCGTTGGTGATGGCGCGCTGCATGCGATAGAGCGAGGGGAGCTCTTCGAGGCAGGGCGCGCACCAGGTGGCCCAAAAATGAAGCAACACCAACTTCCCCTTGTAGTCAGCGAGGGATTTCTTGACGCCATCGAGGCCGCTTAGGGTGAAGTCCGGCGCTTGACGATCTTCCTCTACGAGTTGGAGTGCCATACAGGCGCCACGGTGCACAGTCCCGCTGGCGAGGAGCCCTTGAACGAAGAGGAAGAACATCATCGCCGCGGCAGCAGCGATGGTCCCATAGGCGGCGGTTCGCTTGAGTAACATCGGCCAAAGGGCTAGCACGGGTATCCTGCTGTGCCAAGGTGAAGCTTTGGTTTTGGGGATCGGGTGGTGATTGCCTCGGAGCCCATGAACCGCTAGGTTCCTCGCCTTCAAGAGGAGAACGCGATGCTGGCAAAACTCTGGGAGACAACACGTCGTATTTACGAGCGACTTCCACTACCTTCAACCCGCAGGCGTGTTGCCCTCGATTGCCTCGAGGCCCCAGCTGAGCTCTCGTTCGACGCTGCTGGCGTGCCCTATATTTTCGCCCAGAGTCAGCACGACGTGGCGGTGCTACAAGGCTATGTGCACGCACGAGATCGTCTCTTCCAGATGGAGATGCTGCGGCGCATGGCCCAGGGGCGCATCAGTGAAGTTGTGGGGCGACAGCCCCTCGGCGGCAAAGGCCTGAGCCTACACTTCGATGCTCTCTCCACTGTGGAGCTCGACGGGCTCTTGCGCCTGCTAGACCTCGAGGGGGCCGCCCGTCTCTCTGTGGAGCAGGTCTCCGCTTCCTATCGCAGCATCGCGAGAGCCTATGCTTCAGGGGTGAACGCTTTCTTACGGGCTCATCCGCTGAGCCGCCCTTTGGAGCTGCGCCTTTTGGGCTCAGATGTGGAGCCCTGGGGGGAGCTCGATCCCTTCCTCGTGCACAAAGCTTTTGCCTTCAACCTCGCGCTCTCCTGGCAAGCCAAGCTCACCGTGGAGGCGTTGGTGGCGAGCCACCCAGAGCAGGCGCCGAGCATGCTCGCCCTCTTGGGGATCACATCGGCCACGGGTATGCCGCATGTGCCACAGAGCACCCCAGAGCTGGAGCAGATTCGGCGGCTGGCGAGCTTTGGTCGTGGGGTGGTGGAGACCACAGGTTTCATGGGTGGAGGCATGGGCAGCAACGCATGGGCTGTTGGCGGTGAATTGAGCGCTGATGGGCAGCCTCTCCTCGCCGCCGACCCCCATCTGCCGACATTCGTTCCATCCTTTAGTTATTTTCAACACTTGGAGGCGCCAGGCTTGAAGGTCTCGGGCACCACGACTCCAGGTATGCCGGGCGTCATTATGGGGCACAACGAAACATGCGCGTTCGCCATGACCCACGCTTGGATCGATGACAGCGATCTTTTCAGCGAAGAGGTCCGTGCTGACGGCTCCTGCCTTGGCCCAGATGGGTGGGAGCCTCTCGCATGCGATGTGACGACTATCATGGTGAAGGGGGAAGACCCTGTAGAGATGACGCTGCGCCGCAGTCCGCGCGGTGGTCTCTTAGACGGCCTCTTCGCCGCGATCCCAGACAGGCAAACCTCTGATGGCGCCCAAGCCTCGGATGAGGTCCCTGACGGCGCCCAGGGTCGCGCCATGGCGCTGCGATGGTCGGGCCAGGACGGTGGTCGTGATCTGGAGTCCTTCTGGGCGATGGATCGCGCGCATAGTTGGGGGGAGTTCCGCAAGGCCTCAGCGCTGCTCTCCACCCCCGTGCTCAACGTGGTTTACGCCGACCGGGATGGGCATATTGGCTACCAGATGGCGGGCTGGGTCCCACAACGCTCCTGGGAGGGCGGGCTGGCAGTGGTTCAGGGACGCAGCTCTCGTGGTTGGCATGGCTACGTGGATTTTGATGAGCTGCCTTTTGTTCTGGATCCTGCGCAGGACATGGTGGTCTCAGCCAACCAGCGCATCGTTGATGATGACTATCCCCACTACCTCTCGGCGCTCTTCGAGCCTCCCTTTCGTGCCGACCGGGCGCGACGGCTGCTCGCTCAAGGCAAGCTCGATGTGCATGCTCTGCGGGCGGCTCAGCTCGATCAGAAGTCTGAGTGGGCCGAGCGCATCAATGAACGCTGGCTCCAGCCGCTCTCTGCAACCATCAAGAACCCTGACGCACGCCTCGCGCTGCTATTGCTGGCTGGCTGGGATGGCTCAATGCACGCTGAGCAGGCAGCTCCTGCGGTCTTCTACCAGACGGTGTTGGCTTTTGTGCGCCGGCTCTTGGTGGCTCGGCTCGGCGACTGGGCTGCGCGGGCGATCCTCGAACTCTACACCATGCCAGCCTTGGCGCTGGAGAAGATGCTCGCTCAGGGGGAGGAGGCGTGGTTTGGCGCAGACGAGATCTTGCCCCCAGACAGCGAGGCCCTCATGGAGCTTTCTTTGGCAGACGCGGTGTGCACTTTACGCGAACTCCTGGGACCTCAGACCACCGAATGGCGCTGGGGCCGGCTTCATCAGCGTCGCCAAAAACACGCATTCGATGGAGTGCCCGTGCTCTCGTCGCTCTTCAACCTGAGGGCTGTGGAGGCAGGAGGGGATGGCACCACGCTCAACACGGGGCTCCTGCGCTTTGGCGCCTCCTTTGAGCAGGTAGGGGGGACTGACGCGCGATTGATCGTGGACCTGGGTGATTTCGAACGCTCGCGCTGGGTGAACGCGAGCGGCCAATCTGGGCATCCTTACGCGCGGAACTATCGAGATCAATTTGATTTGCTGATGGCAGGCGAGGATCGCCCGTGGCCCTTTTCGAGGGACGCCATAGCGGCTGCTTCTCGCTCTATCCTCGAGGCAGTTCCCTGTAAGCCAAAGCACGGATTTCTCGAACGGTTGAATGCTTGGGCGCTGTCCGCTAGAAATTGAAAGCTGCTAACTTGCGGCGGCTTGCAATGACCACGAGGTGATGATGGTTCGCTATCTTTGGACGGTTCTGGGTCCCTTTGCTCTGTTGTCTCTGGCGGGATGCACGCCAGAACTCGGCGACGCACCGTTTTTGTGCAACACAGGTTCGCCGCAATGTCCAACGGGCTATACCTGCCTCGAAGGCTCCAATATGTGTGTACCCGAAGGGAGCTGTCCTCTTGGCGTGCCCGGCTGTGAAGCCATCGACGCGTCAATCGTGCCCGAGTCTTGTGGCAACGCCACGTGTGAAGCCGAAAAGGGTGAAGATTGTCTCAACTGTGAGGAGGACTGTGGGCTCTGCGTTGGCTGCGGCGATGGCACTTGCGACTACCAGTCGGACGAGACCTGCGAGAGCTGTGAGCGCGACTGCGGCCCCTGTGAGTGCGGTAATCAGCGCTGCGACGTGGGTGAAGACAAGGACAGCTGCCCCGAAGACTGCGCCACTGGGCCGATCTGTGGCAACGGCAGCTGCGATTCTGGTGAGACTCTCACCTCATGCCCTCAGGACTGCACGCCACCACCGGTGTGTGGTGATGACGCCTGTACGGGTGGTGAGACGGAGTTGACCTGCCCGCAAGATTGCAAGCCCACCACCGGCTGTGGCAATGGGACCTGTGACGAGGGGGAGAGCACCACAAGCTGCCCTCAGGATTGCCCTGCTGTGTGCATGTCGGATGGCGCGACGCGCTGCATCGACGCATCGAATATCGAGGGCTGCTACCAGGGCGAGTGGACGGCTTTCACCTGTGCGGAGGTGTGTGAGCCTGCGCCCTCTCTCGGCTGTGTGTATGTGCAAGAGGAGCAGCGCGACCTTTGCTCATGCGATTTGGTCGAGGTCGGTTATGGCGCAGTGTGTGGCAAGGCCATCGGTATCGTTTGTGCGGCAGGACTGCACTGTGTCGCCCCAGCCGGTAACTACCTCGAGGGCGTTTGCACCCAGACCTGCACCGGCGCGGCTGGGGACTGCGCTGGAGATCCTCCTGGGACCTCCTCCTATTGCAGCAGCACCCAGACCGTCGACGGTGACCATATCTGCGTCTTCTACTGCAGCTCCACGCTCCCCTGTCCCGAAGGCCTGATGTGCGACGGCGGCTACTACTCGTCAGGTGATTGTTATGTGCCTTAGCAGGTCTCTCCATCTGGCCCAAAAAGGCTAGCTCCGCTATTCTTATGGTATGAAAAAGCCAGCATTTTCGGTGCGTCGCGTGGGCGCAGCTGCATTCATCTGTGCGATCTCTATCCTTGTCAGCGCCTGCTCTGCCCCAGGGGATTCCACAACAAACGAGCCGGTGGCCCGCCAGCAGAGCGCCCTTGGGGTGCCCAATAAGGGCTTTCCAAGCTGGCAGGAGCGCATGATCCTGATGTACACCAACCGGGCTCGGGCAGACCCCGCCGCCGAGCTCACTTGTACGCAGTGCCCAGACAAGGCTTGTTACACGCCCGTGGCGCCCTTGGTTCATAACCTCTCTTTGGCCAAAGCCGCGCGCTTTCAATCGACGAATTTGGTGCGCGCAGGGTCGAGCCTGCGACACACTTCTACCTGCACGTTGGTGGCAGACCTTGGCTCGATTTACCCAGAGAGCTGCGACGGCGATCCCTCGTGTGCGTGCGAGGGGGGAAGCGCAGACTGCGATTGTCGCGATTGCAAGTGTCCGTCTACAGGGTGCACAGCATGGAACGCGCGTATCGCCCGCTTCGGCGTATCAGGGAGCGCGGAGAATATCGCCGCGGGGTACGGCGATCCGCGGCGGACCTTCGAGCAGTGGATTTGGGAGCCGTGCGCGGGTGAGGGCGAGAGCTGTGCTCTCGGCGGCGACTGCTGCAGCAACGTTTGCGATAGCAACAAGGTGTGTGTGGGAAATTGTGGTTGGTCCATGTCCAATGGTCACCGCGCCAATATCCTCAAGGCGAGCCTGCGGCAACTCGGCGTCGGCCATGAGCCAGGCTTCAGTGGCTGCTACAGCAACTATTGGACCCAGGACTTCTCCGGAGCCGGCGTGACCATCCCGGCGATTCCGGCGGGGGCTCATTATCCGCAGTCAGGTATCATGAGCACCACGTTCACCTTCAGCGCCAACTATTACGACCTCTCGGGGGCGCCGACCCTCGCGCGGGTGGTGATCGAAGGTACCTGCTATGCCATGACTCTTGAGCGTGGTTCGGCTGAAAATGGCACCTTGACGCACGCGCGCAAGCTCCCTGACGGTTGCCATCGCTACTATTTCTACTTCAAGGACGCCAGCGGCGCTCTCGTCACCTACCCCAGCGAGGGCTCTTTCGGCGTGCAGGTGGGCGGCGGGACTTGCGCAGATTACGACATCGCGCGACCCAGCGCTGGCGCCGGCTGTGGCTGCAGCTCGCCCGCTGACTGCGACGATGGCGACGTGTGCACCACTGACGCCTGCAGCCTTGTTGGAGCCTGCCAGAACACCGTCATCGCGGGTTGCTGTACCATCGACGGACAATGCAGCGATGGGGACGTCTGTACTGAGGACCGCTGTGCCAGCAATACGTGTTCGAACCCCGCCATCGCAGGCTGCTGCACCACGGATGGGCAATGTGCCGATAGTGACGTCTGTACAAACGACCGTTGCACGAGCAACCGCTGTGCAAACCCCACCATCGCGGGCTGCTGCACCCTCGCCACCGAGTGCGTAGACAGCGACGTCTGCACCGAAGATTTGTGCACGAGCAACCGATGCGAAAACCCCACCATCGCGGGTTGCTGCACCCTCGCCACCGAGTGCGCAGACAACGACGCCTGCACAGAAGACCTCTGCACGAACAACCGATGCGTCAACCCTGCTGTGGCCGGCTGCTGCACCACAGATGCCACCTGCGATGATGGCGACGTTTGCACCAACGATACCTGCGCCCAGAATGTGTGCGCTCACAGCGCGGTGCTTGGGTGCTGCAACTTCGACGTGGACTGTAACGACGGGAAAGTCTGCACTCGCGACGGATGCGTCGCCCACGCCTGCACCACCACGCCGGTGACAGGCTGCTGTGAGACGGCCACGGAGTGCGATGACAGCAATGGCTGCACCGAGGATGGCTGCGTAGACAACGTGTGCGTCAATACGTCTGTGCCGAGCTGCTGCGCTGCTGACGCTGACTGCGCCGATGACAACCCCTGCACCGTGGACCACTGCGATGTCGCGAGCGGGGCTTGCGGCTCCGAGCGTTTGGCGGGCTGTTGCGCTGTGGATACAGAGTGCGATGACAGCGATATTTGCACCACCGACCGCTGTGAGCAGAGCGATAACACCTGCGTCTATCAGCCCATCTCTGGCTGTGGCCCCGACGCTGGCGTCGACCCCGACGGCGGAGCCACAGGTGATGGGGGTGCGTTGGATGATGGGGGTATGAGTTTGGAGGGTGGCACAAGCCTCGAAGCTGGCGGGAGTGATGCCAGTGTCAGTACTGGCGATGGGGTAGTGCCCCAACTCTCCGGTGGCTGCGGTTGCGTTGTGGAGGGAGCCACTCCTTCAGGGAGCAACGCGCTCTGGTTGTTGCT
>JAFCZD010000836.1 GCA_019314525.1 Deltaproteobacteria bacterium | reverse complement strand
TATCCACGCGATCGAAACGACACAACACGAAGATGGGGCTATTCGGCAAGACAAGGAGGGGTCAAAACCCTACACTTGACATATGGATTTGGTGTTACCAGTGGGAGATCCAGGTTCGAATCGGTTCGCTCTTTGTGTTGAGGCGTCTCAGAACCTGGCTTACCTGGCACTCTGACATCCCCAGCAGGCCGCCTATCTCCCGATGAGTCAGTTGGGTACGATCTCGCAGCGCCCACACCGCGAAACGCCTCGCCGGGTTTGCCCGTGGTCCATGCTCGACCTGCCTCAAGCGCTTCATATTCGATTTTGTGGAATCGCAAATTCTCTTCAGGACTTCATCCGGGCTTGCAAATCGTGTCTCGACGTTGAATCCGGTCGTTTCTATTGCCTGCTCCCCCGCCTGCTTCAGCCAGCCGTTGTCCATTGCCATCTTCTCCGGCCAGGTCTGCTTGCCACGATGAAGATTGAGAACGTACTCGTGCAAATGGTCGGTGTCGTCGAAGACACGCTCGAAGTACTCAGTGGAGAGCCAGGAGGGGGTGGTCTCGCGCTTCAGATAGGCTTGGTGGCTGGTCCAGGCATGGGTATGCAGCCTGGTGACAAGGCCGGCCTTGAGGGGGTTGAGGTGAATGTACGCCATCAGGTACGGCAGGTTCGATTCGTCCTGCACCGGCTGGGACCGGAAGCGACCGCGAAAAACGGGGCCGTCCCAACGCTCAAGCAGATTGACGCGTTGTGTGTAGGTGGCATTGAGCTGCTTCATGGCTCGCGACAGGTTGCCGCGCAGGGAGCGAACCAGCAAGTGATAATGGTTGGGCATCAGCGAGTATGCGTGAACCTCTGTGACTTTTCAGGATCATGCCCCCAGGGATTTTCATAATCATGCCCCCGGGTGCCGAGGCCTGATTCAATTTTTTCATATGACTACTTGAGTCGGCAACCGTTTATTTGGATTTTCCTCCTTTCTTTCGAGATTTCGTTGCTGAGTTTGGTCCTTGTTTTTGCCTGTAGCTTTCTCCTTCCATGGTGATCTGGTGGCTATTGTGCGCAAGTCTGTCGAGGGCGCTCTGGGCCAGCAACGGGTCGTCGAAAAGGGGTACCCATTCGTCGGTGGACCGGTTGCTGGTGATGATGGTCGAGGAGCGTTTGTGCCTCTCGACGATCAGTTCATAGAAGTCGCTGGATTTCTCGTGGGTCAATTTTCTAAGTCCAAAATCGTCGACGATGAGCAGATCGACGGAGATCAGTTTTCGCATCAGCTTGTCGGTGCTGTTGTCGGCGCGTGACTGGTTGAGTTCCTTGAGCATAGTGTCGGCGCGGATGAAGAGCACTTTCTTCTGGGCGCGGCATGCGCTGTGCCCGAGGGCGCTTGCGAGGAAGGTCTTGCCGACTCCAGCGTGCCCCATGAAGATGACGTCCTCCTTGCGATCCAAAAATCCCAGGCTGAAGAGGTCGCGGACCTTGTCACGGTCGAAAGTGATGCTCGCGTCCCAGTCGAAGTTTTCGAAGACCTGCTCCTCCTCGAATTGCGCCTTCTGAAGGCGGTTCATCAGGCCCACCTGGTCGCGCCTGTCGATCTCATCTTGCAGCACGAGTTCCAGAAAATCTTGGAGGGACATCTTGGTCTTTTTCGCGTAGGCGATTCGGTCTGGGAGAGTGTGCAGCATGCCCGACAGGCGCATCCTTTTAAGTACCGTTTTGAGTGATGATTTGGTCTCCATTATTTCTCCTCCCCGACTTCGGTTGTGTGTTTGAAACTGCGGTTGTCCCGGAGGAAACGCAGCGGGAGTTGGGTGACATTTTCGTCTCGCTTGTGGCCGTCCAGTGCTGCTTCCTGTTTCGATTCCATGGCGTTCTTGACGATGTTCTCCAGGCGCCTGACATTGATTAGTTCGAAGCGTAAAGCCCGGTTACAGGCCGCCTCCAGGACCTCGTTGCCGTACTTGTCACAAAGGCGCATTAGCTTTTGCGACTGGCGCAAATTGGCCCAGGGGTAGTCGCCGGATAGCAGCTGCTCGACATAGAAGCCGATGTTTTCGCCGCGCTGCTGTGCCCTGTTGATGATGTAGTTTGCATCGCGCATGGCGTATGGAGATTTGTCCGGGGGGTAGTCGGTGTAGTCGGTGGAACGACCTCCCGGGGGCTGGGTTACGTGGGTCTTGACCAGCTGTCCTTCGATGTAGATTCGCACCAGCTTGCTGTCGCCGCACACGGTAGATTTCTTGCTGCGGTGAATATACGGCACCGAGTACAGAGCCTTTTGAAATCGCACGTGACAGTCCGGATGCACCTTGGGTTTACCCCAAGCAGGCGTGTCGAATCGCTCGGCGTTTGCTACCTTCAGCTTCGCCTTTTCGAATGCCTCGAATTCCACAAACGGCTGTCTACGAGTGGTGCCATGGGTACGCATTCCGGCGGTCTTAAGACACCACTTACGGGCTTCCCGTTGCACGTGTTCCAGGTTTAGAAATTGCTCGCCTCGAAAGAAATTCTCTCGCACATAAGGCACCTGCCGCTCCACGTGAGGCTTGTGTTTCGGCTCGCCGGCAACCGCGGCGTCGATGAC
>JAFCZD010000835.1 GCA_019314525.1 Deltaproteobacteria bacterium | reverse complement strand
TGCGTTGAACTGGGCGACAACACCAAAGAAGACATCGGAGTCATCTGGTCCATCAACGCCATGTTCACCTATTACCTGCCCATGTAGCTCTCTTCTCCGACGGTGGATGGGTAGGTCTGCTTGGCGATCATTCACGGCCCCGCTTCGCGGGTCCATGAATGATCCCTGCGGAAGATCCAGTGTCTCGTCTCATCCTTGGATTCGCATTCAGCCATCATAAGTAGCCCGTATTCCCGCCCTTCCGAGGCCCGTTTCCGACCATCGAGCCCGAGACCCTGTCGGCTATGAGTGTGTGGGGCCTCGGACTCGTTGGCGGGCTGGGGCCTCGGGGGGCGGGTAGCGGGGAGACGGGGGGAGTGGGCCACGGGAGGCCGGGAGGCGGGTGACATGTATTAAGTCGACCGCTGGCCTCCAGTGGCTTCGCCCTCCGGACGCCGCCGCCGCCCCTGCTTTGGCGAGGGCGGCGGCGCCGCCCTCCAGGCGAAACCACTGGAGGTGCTCCATGTCTGACAAAGCGTATCCATTTCCACACCAGCGGCTCGATGTCTACCGGGTCGCGCTACAGCTAGCGCAGCTGTCCAAAGGGCTGGCGGACCGGATCCCACGGGGCTACCGGAGCTTCGCGGATCAGCTGATCCGGGCGGCGGGCTCCACTGTGCTGCTTATTGGCGAGGGGGCCAACCGGTACAGCAAGGGCCAGAAACGACAGCGTTACGCCGAGGCACGGGGAGAGTGCGGCGAAGTGGCAGCGGCTCTGGATCTACTTCTCGCCTTGGGGCTAGTGCCCCGCGATGATGCCCAGCAGGCACTGGTCCTAGCCGGGCGCGTGGGCGCCATGCTCACCCGGCTGCTGCAACGCTTCGCCTGAGGTCACTGGCGTTGCCCCCAAATAAAAGGGGGCCGCGACCGAATGTCGCGGCCCCAAAGGCATCCGATGTAGCCTGGCCACACCGGTCGGCGCGGAAGGGCAATTCCACGCCAAAAGAAAGATCACAACGAGGAGGATCCCACGAATGAAAGATCATGTCGATCGCTTCCTGAGGAAGCGTATGAAGAAAAAGCCCTGGGGCTTTGCCGACGCGCCCGATCCCCGACAGCAAGGCAAGGTCGACCATCGCATGCCTCATGTACTCAACGCCTTGACGCTGGGCCTATTATCCAACGAGCCCACCCTGCGTGACGTCGAAGAGATGACGCGAGAGCTGGGGCCTTGGAGCCGTACGCTGGTGCCCGCGTCTATTTCGGACACCACCCTGGACACCGAGGCCAGACGACTGTCCGAGCCCTACTTGACGGACAAGCTTGTCAGCCAGGTGCGTGACATGAAGCGAAGTAAGATGCTGGCGCCCTTCGGGCTGCCCTGCGGCGTCGCCACCGTGGACGGAAAGAATCTGGCCACCCTGGAGCACGACGCTGGAGGCCGGGCCCAGGCGCGTACTAGCGACAACGCCAAGTGGCACAAAGCAGAAAAGTCCCCGACCCCAAAGCCTTACTACCTGGTCCCGGTGCTGCGTGCTGTGCTTACGTCGGCTGCGGCAAAGCCTGCACTTCTCCAGCTTGCGCTCGGAGCACGGCAGGGGGAGACCGCCGCATTTGATGAGATGGTCGCGGCGCTGCACAGCGCCTATGGCCGCAGCCAGATGATTGACATCATCGACGGCGACGCGGGCCTGACGTCACTGCGCAACGCCAATGCTGTCGATGAACTCGGTTACGGCTACGTCTTTGGCCTCAAGGGAAATCAGCGCGAGCTGCACGACGAGGCCAAGGCGCTGTTAGAGCCAATGGCACAGCAGCAGGCGCCCGAGGCCGAAACGCACTGGGAGCTTCGCGGCGCCAAGCGGATCCGCCGGCGCCTATGGCGCACCGCCGAGATGAGAGACATCGAAAACAGCATCGGCTGCTGGTCGCACCTGCGTCAAACCTGGCTCGTGCGCCAGGAGACCAAGCTCAACGATGGCACCATTGTCGACGTAGAAGACCGATTCTTCATCTCCTCGGTGCTGTGGAACTACCTCAAGCCCGATCAGATCCTGGCTCTGGTGCGTAACCACTGGGGAATAGAGAATGACGCCTTCAATAGCCTGGATATGCAGTGGCGCGAAGACCACGGTCCCTGGTGTACTCGGGGGAACGCAGTCTGGACACTGGGGCTGCTGCGCTTGATGGCATACAATCTGGTGCAGTATCTGCGTAAGCGGAGGCTTCGGCGCAAGAGTGAGCACGGGCGCTGGCGCGAACCATTACCTTGGCGAAGAGTCTTCCGCAAAATCCGACGAGCACTCGACTGTGCCACAATCGAGACGATGGCGATTACCACCGGCGGCTGACCCAAGCCCTTCCGCCCGCCGCGACAGATCGCCGCTACCCTCAAATGCCAAGCCGGTGGAACGGCTGTGGCCTCGCCGCGCGATGGCACTGGGAGGCGGAGTTGCCGGCGGCCCCTCCGGGGCCGCGATGGCGACGACCGCCCGGGGCGGTCACCGATCAGACCTAAATCGCATGGGGGAGCACCTCGACACCCCGACGCGCATGTTCTAAGCTGGAATAGTGCTGATCACTCGCAAGAC
>JAFCZD010000834.1 GCA_019314525.1 Deltaproteobacteria bacterium | reverse complement strand
GGATGGGCGCGGGTCTTGCGCTGGCGTTGGCGCTGGCGGGGCTGGATGCCTCCTCAACCGCTCGGAGTACTCGCATGCGACGTTGGGCCAAGGCATCCACCGATGCGGCCTTGATTGGTTTGACGGTGACTGGCCTAGCGGTGGATCTCGCGGGAGCTGGCCTAGCGGTGGATCTCGCAGGAGCGGCCTTGGCGGTGGATCTCGCAGGAGCAGCCTTGGCGTGGGCTAGCCCGGCGGGGGCTGGCCTAGTGGTGGATCTGGCGGGAGCGACCTTCACAGGTATCGGTGTGGAGGCTCGCAGCTCGGCCGCGGTGCTCGTGGTGGGTTGTGCGCTTGTCCATGCGGCTGCGATGTTGTGGTGTAGGGGCTCTGTCTTCTTGCGGGGGAGGGCCTCTCGCCGCTGAGGTGGCACAGGCTCGCTCACCACCTTGCCATGAGCTTCAGCCAGGCCCGTGAGGGTCTCAGTGGCTAACTGTTGACTTGGTGTGTCATCGCGACCTTGCGCTTGCAGCCACCCGTTCCAATCACGCGCGCCTTTTTGGGGCACGGGGCTCCAGTCCCCAGTGGCGACGTCTCCAGGTAACTTATCTAGACCCAAAAGGCGTTTGATCATCGAGCGCATGTTGTTCTCCGGGGCTGGCTGGATGCTGGCTGGCGGGAGGTATCGCAAGTCGCGTGCCACCAGGGCGTGCAGACATCTCAGAGAATAGGCATGCATGACGGACAGTTAGATACTCGAAACAGCCGCATGGTGGGGGCGCAGACCCCACTGCAACCTTTCTGGACACCAGCGCTTGGAGTGGGTCCGAAACCCACCCAAAACACACAGCATTGACCACCCAGGGAAGAACCGTACAATGCGGCCGGCCAAGGAGGCGAGATGGAAAGAAATGCCCTGATCCAGAAGCTGGAGGACAAGGCTCCTCGTTATCGTGTGGACATCCTTGAGATGTTGACCGAGGCGGGATCCGGTCACCCAGGTGGGTCGCTCTCAGCGATTGACCTCATAAGTGCGCTTTATCACGGGAAGTTGCGGCATCGGCCTGACGAACCACATTGGGACCGTCGAGATCGCTTCGTGCTCAGCAAGGGGCACGGCGTGCCCGCGCAATATGCCGTCATGGCAGACCTCGGGTACTTCCCGCGGGAGCAGCTCTGGACGCTGCGCAAGCTCGGATCCGCCCTACAAGGACACCCCTGCAAACAATACCTGGCGGGGATCGACGCCTCCACCGGATCTCTCGGTCAGGGGCTGAGCATGGCGCAGGGCATGGCCCTCGCATCACGGCTCGATGGCGATCGTTACCAGGTTTATTGCATGATGGGTGACGGTGAGAGCCAAGAGGGGCAGGTGTGGGAGGCGGCGATGTCGGCCGCGAAATACAAGCTCGGCGCCCTTACCCTGATCCTCGATTACAACAAGGGCCAGATCGACGGCTACACGCGCGACGTGATGGACCTCGAACCTCTCGGGGATAAATGGCGGGCCTTCGGTTGGCATGTGATCACGATTGATGGCCACGACTACGCTCAGATCCTCGACGCCCTTGACGAGTCGGAGCGGGTTGTGGGTCGTCCCAGCATCATCATCGCCCACACCCTCAAAGGCAAAGGCGTGAAGTTCATGGAAGAAAATATCGGCAGCTGGCATGGCGTCGCACCCTCACGTGAAGAGGCTGACCGTGCCATCGCGGAGGTACGCCGGCGCGCGAACCTCTCTCTTGAGGAGGCCGTGCGATGACGAGCCATGCGACGACAACCCGTCCAACCCGTGATGTCTTTGGAGAGACTGTCAAACGCCTTGGCGTCGAGGACCGGCGCATCGTCGTGCTCGATGCCGACCTCAGCGAGTCCACACGTTCGGCGTGGTTTGCGGAGGAGCACCCCGACCGCTTCTTCGAGATGGGGATCCAGGAAGCCAACATGATCAGCACCGCAGCAGGGCTGGCCATGTCTGGCAAGGTCGCCTTCTGCTGCTCGTTTTCGTGCTTCATCACCAGCCGCTTCGACCAGATCAAGGTTTCCGTGGCCTACAACAACGCCAACGTGCGCATCGTGGGCACCCACGCGGGCTGCGGCGTGGGCCCCGATGGCTACACGCAAATGGCGCTGGAAGACGTGGCGATATTGCGCAGCTTGCCCAATATGGCGGTGCTCCAGCCCGCCGATGATATCGAAGCTGCACAGATGGTGGAGTATCTCGTCCGCGATTATCAGGGCCCCGCCTTTTTGCGGCTGACGCGCCAGAAGGTGCCGCGGATCCACGATGAGAGCTACCGTTTCGATCCAGGCAAGCTCGACCTGCTGTGTGAGGGCGACGATCTGCTGATCTGTGGCACGGGCGCCTGCACCAGCCATGCGATGGAGGCCGCCGCGCGGCTCAAGGATGAGGGCATCTCCGTAGGCGTGGCCAACATCGGGAGCATCGCTCCGCTGGACGTGGAGGGCCTGGCCTCTGCTGCCCGGCGGGCAGGGCGCGTGCTCACGGTGGAAGACCATGGCGTTGTGGGCGGCATGGGTGCCGCTGTCTGCGAGGCGCTCAGCGAACGCGAGCCTACCCGCGTGCATCGCGT
>JAFCZD010000034.1 GCA_019314525.1 Deltaproteobacteria bacterium | reverse complement strand
CCAATATCTGTGTCTCCAAGCTAGCCATCCGCCTCGGAGCCGGCCGGCTTCACCGCGCTCTGCGACGCTTTGGCTTTGGCGCGCAGACAAAGATCGGTCTACCAGGCGAGCGCAGGGGCACCTTACGTGACCCCAAACGCTGGTCCACGGTGGGCCTAGCCAATATCTCCTTTGGCCAAGGAATGACGAGCACCGTGTTACAGCTGGCGCAGGCCCTCACCGCTATCGGAAACGATGGAAAGCTGATGAAGCCGCGGCTGGTCTTGCGCATCAAGGATCGCTCTGGCCGTGTGGTGCGCACCTTCAAGCCCCAAGGAAAACGAGTGCTCAGCCCTCAACTCGCGCGCCGCATGCGTTTCTTACTGCGTGGCGTGGTGCAAAAAGGCGGCACCGCCGAAGATGCGGCCCTGGATCGCTTCACCGTGGCTGGCAAGACAGGCACAGCACAGAAGGTCGACCCGCTCACCGGGACCTACTCCAACGAGCGTTGGCTCTCCTCGTTTATCGCCGTCACGCCGGCCAGTCGGCCACGGCTTGCAGTGGCTGTGGTGATCAACGAGCCCAGCGGTGAAGAACACTATGGTGGGCCCGTGGCAGGGCCTGTCTTCAAACGCATCGCCAGCAAGGCGCTACGCTACCTCGGCGTGCGCCCTGACCGCGCGGCGAGCCATAAAGAGACCCACGTCGCCCGCAACACGCCCCGTCGCTCCCGGCAGCCCGAAGTGGATCTCGCGCCACCCCTGCCTCGCGGAGATGGGCCACGCGGACGCCACGTAGTTCCCGACTTCACGGGTATGAGCATCGCCGAGGCCCTCGCCGTAGCGCACCGTGGGGGGTTAGTCCTGGAGATCAAGGGCAGTGGCCAAGCTGTGGCTCAGACCCCCGGCCCCGGGCCCTCGACGCAAGCACACTGCCGCATCGCCTTTTCCCCCCCTGGTTAAGGCTGAAAGGGATGGTTGCTGTGACGCGTTCCCTCTCTCTCGCCGAGCTGCTCCCCGAGCTCGGCACGGACGTCCTCAAAGAGGAATTCGCCAACCTCCAGATAAGGGGCATCACCGAGGACTCTCGGCACGTACGACCTGGAGACCTCTTCGTGGCCGTCTCTGGGCTCACCGTGGATGGCCACGATTACGCCGCCCGCGCCCTAGCCGCGGGCGCGATAGCGATCTTGGGCAGCCGCCCCCTCGACCTATCTATCCCCTCGCTGGTCACCAAAGACCCAAGCCGCCTCTTGGGGCTCGCCGCCGCGCGACTCGCGGGGAATCCATGCCAGAGGATGCGGGCGGTTGGCATCACAGGCACCAACGGCAAGACCACCACCGCCTACCTCCTTGAGGCGATCTTGCAGGGCGCCGGACGACGCCCCGGCCTGGTGGGCACCGTGGCCTACCGCTTTGGGGGTCGCTCTGTGCCCTCCCCCTTCACCACACCCACCCCGGTGCAGCTGCAAAAGCTGCTGGCAGAGATGGTAGACGCGCGCTGCGATCACCTGGTGATGGAGGTCTCTTCCCATGGGCTCTCTTTGGGCCGCGTGTGGGGCTGCGAATTCGACATCGCCGCGTTCACACACCTCACCCAAGACCACCTCGACCTGCACCACTCCATGGAAGCCTATCTCCAGGCCAAGCTGCTGCTCTTCACACGCCACCTGAAGCAAGGGGGCACGGCGCTGGTGAACATCGACGGCGCCCAGAGCGAGCGTGTGCTCGATGCGCTGGGCGCACGCGCTGACGTGCGCGTCCTTTGCGTGTCACGCCTCACGCCCCAGAGCGCCGAGATCGCCCTTGAAGAGGTGCGCTGCTCCTTGAACGGGATCGAGGCGACCTTACGGCTCCCTGAAACGAAGGTGCCCCTGCGTTCACCACTCCTTGGCACCTTCAACGCCGACAACTTGCTCCTGGCGGCAGCCTGCGCCTACGCCCTCGGGGTCGCACCCGATGCCATCGCTCAGGCTACCGAAGAGCTGCCCGGCGTGCCTGGTCGACTGGAGCGGATCACCCTCGCTGCCCAAAAGTCGCCCACGGTGCTGGTAGACTACGCCCACACCCCTGACGCCTTGAGCCGAGCTATCGAGGTGCTGCGGCCGCTCTCCAAGGGGCGGCTGGTGGTCGTCTTTGGTTGTGGAGGAGATCGCGACCGCGAAAAACGCCCCTTGATGGGCACCGCTGTGGCCCAGGGCGCCGACCTCGCGCTGGTCACCTCTGACAACCCACGCACCGAAAATCCACAGCAGATCATCGACGAGATTCTCCCCGGCGTCGCAGCCCACCTGCCGCTCTTGGCGGCTGACACGTTGATGTCAGCGAGCCGTGGCTACTTTGTGGAGCCCAACCGGCGCCACGCCATCGACAAGGCTGTGGCGTTGCTCGAAGACGACGATGTCCTGCTCATCGCGGGCAAGGGGCACGAGGACTATCAGATCATCGGCACAGAGCGCCATCACTTCGACGATGGTGAACAAGCACGACGGGCGCTGCGAGAGCGGGCCTCATGAGCGCTGGCGTTTCTTCAGGATCCCACCCCGTCGAAGGTGTCTGCATGCTCCTGGAAGAGGCTGCTGAGATCTGCAAGGGATCACTGCACCCAGCCCCCGACTCGAGTTCGTCCAAAGAGCCCAGCTTCGAGGGCCTGAAGATCGACAACCGCACCATTAGCCCGGGGAACGCTTTCCTCGCCCTCCGGGGGGAGCGCTTCGATGGCCATGACTTTGCGGCGGGGGCCGCTGAAAACGGCGCCAACGTGCTCTTCGTCGAAGAGCAGCTTTCAGAGGTGTGTTGCGCGCAGATTGTCGTCGAAGACACCGTGGCGGCCTTGGGCGCGCTGGCGCAGGCTTGGCGTCGAGAGGTCGCGCCGCGAACGGTGGCGATCACAGGCTCTGTGGGGAAGACGACCACCAAGGAGCTCTTGGGGCAAATCCTCGAGCGGACAGGCTCGACCCATGTGACACCTGGGAACTACAACAACCATATTGGGCTGCCCCTGACGCTCCTAGGCATGCCGCGGAATACACGCTTCCTCATCGCCGAGATGGGCATGAACGCCCCAGGAGAAATCGCGGAGCTCGCCCTCATCGCTGAGCCCGAGGTAGGCGTGATCACCGCCATCGCCCCCGTGCATCTGGAGGGCCTTGGCACCCTTGAAGCCGTGGCGGCCGCCAAAGCGGAGCTCTTCGAGGCGCTCAAGGGCGACCACCACGCGATCTTTCCTGCAGACGAGCCCCTGCTCGCGCCGCACCTGGCCCCGCTGAAGGCGCGAAGGGTCACCTTTGGTGAAGGGGTTCCTGCAGACATACGCCTGCTCGACACCCAGTCACAGGGCATGGAGGGCTCCACCCTTTGCCTTGCCCTGGGCGAGGAGCAGCTCGAGGTCAACCTGCCGCTGGTAGGGCGACACAACGCGCGCAACGCGGCCTGCGCGGCTGCCACGGCGTTCGCCCTCGGCCTGACAAGCGCCGAGATCATCGCTGGGCTCGAGGCGCCACCACGGCTTGTGCACCGCTCCTCGCTGCGCCAAGTGGGCCCCTTTCAGGTGTATGATGATAGCTACAACGCCAGCCCCACCGCCGTGCGAGCCGCTCTCGACACGTTGCTAGAGCTGGCAGCCGGGGGGCCATGTTGGGCTGTCTTGGGGGAAATGCGCGAGCTGGGCAACACCAGCGTGGCGCACCACCACGACCTCGGCGTCTACGCCGCCCACCTCGGCCTCAGCGGCCTGATCACCACGGGTGGCGAGGCGAGCATCATCGCTCGGGGCGCGCGCGAAGCAGGCATGGCGCCCTCGAGGGTCCATGCAGAGGGTGACCCAGAGGCGGCGGGCCGACGCCTCGTGGGCTGCGCGGAGAGCAAAAGCTGGGTGCTCTTCAAGGGTTCACGAGGCGCGAGGGTCGAACGCGCCCTCGAAAGCGTAGAAAGAGAAGTGGGCGGACCCTCAAAAAGTTGATCGGGGACAAGCCCCGGTCGCACACTAGTAACCGTCATCTTCCGTTTCTTTTGGTTCGCGACATACGCCGCGAAGGACTAAACAACAGCATGCTCTTTCATCTGCTCTACCCCCTCAGCCGATACGCCGCCCTACGCTGGCTCAACGTCGTGCGCTACCCCTCGTCACGGATCATCGCCTCCACCATGACGGCGATGCTCATGAGCTTCCTGCTGGGCCCGTGGTTCATCCGGCAGCTTCAGTCCCGCCAAATCGGCCAGACCGTGCGGGAGGACGGCCCCAAGAGCCACCTCTCCAAGACGGGCACACCCACCATGGGCGGGGCGCTGATCATCCTCTGCCTTGTGCTGCCCTCGCTCTTGTGGGCAGACCTCTACAACAAGCTGATCTGGGTCGTGCTCAGCGTCACGGTGGCCTATGCGGCCATTGGCTTCCTCGACGACTCTCTGAAGATACGCTTCAAAAACAGCCGCGGTCTGCCTGGAAAGCTCAAGCTGCTGGGCCAAGTCGTCTCCGCCGGCTTGGCCCTGGGCTTCGTCTATTATGGCAAGGTCTTCGTACCCGAGGTGCGCAACAAGCTGGCGCTGCCTTTCGTCAATTTTCGACGTCATCCGGTGTCGCTCCCGGGCCCCGTCTACCTGCTCTTCTCCTTGATCGTCGTCGTGGGCAGCTCCAACGCCGTCAACCTCACCGATGGTCTCGACGGCCTAGCCATCGGCCCGGTGATCATCAGCTCAGGCACCTTCCTCTTCCTCTCCTACGCCGCCGGCACGGTGCTGGGCAAAGACAAATTCAACATCGCCAACTATCTCAACATTCCGCATATCGCTGGCGCTTCAGAGCTCGCCGTCTACTGTGGCGCCATGGTTGGCGCAGGCGTGGGCTTCCTCTGGTACAACACCTATCCTGCCTCGGTCTTCATGGGTGATGTGGGCTCCCTCGCCCTAGGCGGTGGCCTTGGCATGCTGGCCGTACTCACCAAGAACGAGTTCATCTGGGTCATCCTCGGGGGCATCTTCGTGCTCGAAGCTGTCTCGGTGATCGTGCAGGTCATCTCGTTCAAGCTCACAGGCAAACGCGTCTTCAAGATGGCGCCAATCCACCACCATTTCGAGCTCAAGGGCTGGGCGGAGCCCAAAGTGATCGTGCGCTTCTGGATCATCTCCATCATGCTCGCCCTGCTCTCGTTGGGGACACTCAAGTTGAGGTAGGGCGATGAAGCTCAGAGATAAGAATGTGTTGGTCGTGGGGCTGGGTCGCTCGGGGCTCGCCGCCGCAGAGCTCTGCCTGCGCGAGGGCGCTGAGGTGACGGCCAACGACAGCCGCCCTCATGAGGCCTTTGGCGACGCCCTCACCTGCCTAGAAGACCGCGCGCAGCTCTCTCTTGGGGCACACCCCAAGGACTTGTTCACTAGCGCGGACTTGATCGTGCTCAGCCCAGGGGTGCCACCGCTGCCAGCGCTCGACGCCGCACGCAGAGCGGGGGTGTTGGTGATCGGCGAGATGGAGCTCGGCTCCCGCTTTGTGCGCTCTCCCATCGTTGGAATCACAGGCACCAATGGAAAATCCACCACGACAAAGCTCGTGGGCGAGATGCTCGAGGCTGCCAAGATCCCCGTCTTTTGCGGTGGAAACCTCGGCCAGCCCCTCTGCGAGGCGATCAACGCGGGTCACCCTGCCATCGAAGCGGGGGTGGTGGTGCTGGAGATCTCGAGCTTTCAGCTCGAAACGGTGCAAACCTTCCACGCCCATATCGCGGTGCTGCTCAACGTGAGCGAAGACCACCTCGACCGCTACCCAAACTACGAGAGCTACCTCAAAGCGAAAGCGCGCCTCTTCGAGCGGCAAACCATGGACGACTTCGTCGTGGTCAACGCTGACCCAGGGCAGGTGCGCGCGCGAGAGCTAGCCAGCCGCTCTGGGGCACCGCGCTTGACCTTCCGCAGCGCCCCGAGCCGCGGCAGCGGCGCGTGGACCCATGGTGATCAGCTCTGTATGCGCCTCCCGCAACAAAAAGAAGAGTACTACCCCCGATCAGCCCTACGCATCCCAGGAAGCCACAACAGCCAAAACGCCCTCGCGGCGCTCTTGATCGCTCGCCTCGCGGGAGCAAGCTCCGAGGCCTGCCAACGTGCCCTCGAGACCTTCGAAGGCTTGCCCCACCGCATGCAGCTGGTGGGAGATCACGATGATATACGCTTCTACAACGACTCCAAGGCGACCAATGTAGGGTCTGTGGTGGGCTCCCTCTCGGGCTTCGACCGTGAGGTCGTGCTCATCGCTGGAGGCAAAGACAAGGGGGGCGACTACGGCCCCCTGGCAGCCGTGCTCGAACAAACCTGCCGCCACGTGGTGCTCATCGGGTCCGCTGCGGCGCGCATCGAAGAAGCCCTTAAGGGTGCAGCCACCTTTCACCGTGCCCAGAGCATGGAAGAGGCCGTTACGATGGCCGCGGATCTGGCCAAGCCAGGCGACGCGGTGGTGCTCTCACCTGCCTGCAGCAGCTACGATATGTTCAAGGACTATATCGCCAGAGGCCAAGCCTTCGCCGCTGCCGTCGCGGGGCTATCGAGAGGCTAACCTATGCGCTCCACTCTCCTCCTCCTCCTTGGCGTCATGACGGGCTGCCCCCATCACAGAGGACTTGAGCAGGCGACGCCAACCATGGCCATGGACCGCAGCGCAGACTCTGCGGCTGACTTGCACGTCTGCAGCGCCGATGGTTGGTGTTGGGAAAACCCCATGCCCCAGGGCAACGACCTGCTCGCTGTGTGGGCCCGCAACTCGCGTGTGCTCGCCGTGGGGCGGGCGGGCACTGTGCTCTCGTTCAACGGCTATGCCTGGCGACGAGAGGTCGTACGCGATGCTGGGGATCTCTGGGCTGTGAGTGCTGCCCTCGTAGGGCGGCGCGAGCTGGCGGTTGTGGTCGGCGACAAAGGCGCCATCCACACGCGGTGGGCGACAGGGCCAGAGATGCCCAAAACCAAAACGACCAAAGAGCAGGCGATGAAAGGCCAGCCGTGGCTTCCCTTGACCACTCCCACCCAAAAGACCCTTCATGCCGTACACGTCAGCCCCTCTGGACACATCGTCACAGTGGGGCATGGAGGCGTCGCCCTCAGCTGTACGGCGACGTCCCCGAAAAACCTACCCGCATCTCACGCCGACTCCACTCCCTGAGCACCACAGACAAAGGCCTGGTGGCCGTAGGCGAAGGAGGCAGCGCCCTGCTGCTCTCCAGCAAAGGCTGGGCCCACGCCATGCCCCTGGGCAGCACCACTCACTTGAGGGCCATCACAGGTCGCTCCCTCGAAGACGCCCACGCAGCAGGTGAAGGCGGCACGGTGGTACGCTTCGACGGTCGCTCGTGGCAGCCTTTGGACGAAGCTCCTCGCGGGAGGAGACAACGGCTTGCTCCTCAGCTGCTACGCGGGCCGCTGCGCAAAAAAGACCCTGCCTGTGGCCATGGATTTGCGAGCGTTGGCCAGCGCAGGTCACGAGGTCCTCGCCGCAGGCCGCCATGGGCTGCTCATGGAGCGACGCCAAGGGCGCTGGCGACGTCTCGACCTCGGCCCTGCAGCGGCTGGCAAAGACCTCCTCGCCCTCTGGCATGGCGCCCATGGCACCTACGTCGCGGGGGACAAAGGCTTGCTCATGCGTCGTGAAGAGCAGCGTTGGGTTCCGCTCACCAGCAACACCCAGGCAGCGATCACGTCACTCTGGGGCAACGAAGAGCAGCTCTACGCGGCGGCCGGAGATGCCTTGCTGCGCTGCTCGGCGAAGGCATGCGAAAAGCTCACGACCCTCCCCGTGGGCACAATCTCGAACTTCTGGGGCATCCCAAGCAAAGAGGGGAGAGCTTTCCTGGTGCTCAGCCATGAAGGAGCGCTCCATCGCTTCACCCAAGGACGTTGGTCACGAGAGCGAGTGGGCTTCGCGGGGCGCCTTCTGGCCCTTTGGGGCCGACAAGGCCACGTCTGGGCCGTGGGCGAGAAAGGCGCGATCTTGCATCGTCTGCCTCGATAGCCCCCAGCACCGTGAGAACGGGGTGCATGTCATTCCCGCGCAGGCGCGCAGGCGCGCAGGCGGGAATCTTTCGGATCGAGGAATGGACGCCCGTTTTCACAAGCATGACGGATGTGGCTCAATGCGCCGCGACCTTGACGCCTTGCAAAGCGCTGGCGTGTCTTGGCGACACGGCGAGCACCTCACTGAAGCTCTTGAGGGCGGCGGCCTTCTTGCCTTGCTTCACTTGTGACCAGCCCAGCCCAGCGCGCATGGAGATGTTGGCTGGATAGAGGGTGAGCACACGCTGATAAACACGCTCTGCGGGGCCGTGGCGCCCCAGGTTATATAGGCACCACGCCAAACGTGAATTGGCGAGGAAGTTCTTGGGGTCCATACGCAGCACCTTACGAGCGCTCGACTCCGCATCTTTCCAGAGCCGCAACGCCATCTCTGGGAGCATGCGCCCCAGCCAGGGCTCGATGGCGCGGGGTGAGGCCGCCGCCGCGCGCCGATAGGCAGCGATGGCTGGGCGGTAGTCGCCTGCGCGATAATGCAGCCACCCGAGGCGGAGCTGATAGAAATAGCTATCCTTGAGGGCATGGGGTGCGGCGCTGAGGCTCTTGACCGCCGCATGAAAGCGCCCTGCCGCTTCATGCTCATACGAGCGTTGATAGGCGGACGCGGCCGCATCACCGGCCAAGCAGAGCGCCGGAAGAGCGAGGCTCAGGCCCAATACTAGCGCCATGCTTGAGGCACGCATCATCGAGTTTGTGGTCTTCATCGCGACTGACTCCCGTCTTTCGGTTCTTTGTCTTCTGGCGACTCTTCATCGGCCACACGCGTCACCGAGCGTGTCTTCCCCGCATAGGTGAGCGTGACGCGCTCAACGCCCACGCCCCGGCGAAGAGTCGCCTCTGTGGTCAAGGGTGGCTGCTTCGAGCGGCCAGAGACGATCACCCGCTCGCCTTCTCGGCGCGCCTCGTAACACATCTCGATGCCTGAGCCGGGGAAGAAGGGCGCCACAAGATCCCACAAGGGCAAGAGCCACCAAGGCATCAAGCTGCGGCGCGGGAGCACATCATCCCACTTCAACGTTTCCACCACCTCAAAGGGCAGGCGCGAGAGGCCCGCGTGGATCAGGTGTAGCGCCGAGCGCCGACGCGCCAAGGTATCAAAGACGGTGAAATGCGTCGGCTCATGCTGGTAGTAGAGCATGTCCCGGCCGTCTCTCGCGCGCAGCAGCAGGTTGCCCTGAAGATCGATATCTGGGGTGATCTCTTCCAAGACACCATCGTCCCGCTTCAACACGAAGGATTCGCCATAGCCGAAGCGCAGCAGGCGCCCGATCTCTTCTTGGGGTTCGAGGTTGCGCACCACGTCACCCTTGCACGGTACGAAGGTGCGATGGAAAAGGGCCGTGTCGCCCTCGCTGAGCACGTCATGCAACTCAGCATAGAGCGTAGGCGCGCCGATGCGCTCTGTGGCCTGCAGCTGCCAATGAAGATGGGGCACTGGGGAGCGTCCAGAGTTTCCGCAGAGACCAAGCTGGTCGCCACGCCGCACGAACTGCCCTTCCCGAACCTTAGAGGTGCCCGGCGAGAGGTGACAGACCATCGAATAGAGCCCTGGCCCATGATAGATCAAGACCAGGTTGCCCCAATTCTCCTTGAGGTTGGTCTCCCCGAGGGGGTTGTCCTTCACCGTCTTGACGACCTTGGCCACGGTGCCATCTGCTGAGGCGAGCACAGGCAGGCGATAGCAGTAGTAGTCAGAGAGATCTTTGCCCCGCCCACGGTGAAGCGCGCCTTCGGGCCCTGCCACCTCGAAGTCGAAGGCGTAACGCCACGCGCCTTGATGCGTTTCGGCGCCATCCACCCCCTGGGTGCATGTCCAGCGTCCCAAAAAGGGGGCATGAAAGCGGGCGAGGTAATGCGAGCCGAAGCGGCTGATGCGTGTGCGGAAGTAATTGAGGTTCTCTTCGGGTGTGCCCATGAAAAAATCCACAGACTTTGGGCGACCATCCTTGACGCGCTGGCGCATAGCATAGAGCAGCATCAACACTGTCATATTGAAGGGCAAGATCAGCGGCGGCAGCCCATTCCAGGTGAGAAAGGGCAGCAAGCCGATCGTCACCAGCCCACAGAAGAAGACCCCTGCGGCGGCGAAGAGGAACGATGAGGGGCTGGGCACAAACCAAACCCCGCCCAGGGCGATGGCCGTGAGGATGAAATTATAGCCGAGCACCACCGGCATCAGCGATTGGGGCATCTCCACCAGGGGGATGCCCATAGCCTGGGCGATGGCGAAGCCGAGGATGGCGAGCAAGAGGGCGATGCGGCTGTAGACGAGCAAAGCCAAGAGCACCAACGCGCCCACGTCGATGCGTGGCAAAAAGAAGAGCGCTCCCAGGCTTTGCAAAAAGACCACCAGGGGCCGCGGCAGTCCCAAGGCCCACACCTCAGCGCTAGCCGGCGCAAAGGCGACGCCCAGAGCTGGTGCGGCGGCCATCAGCAGGTAGAAGACAAAGAGGAAGGGCAGGGTCAACGCTGGGAGGTTGAAGGTCAACCCCAAGGCCGAGTGCAGCGCGGCGGTGACGAAGACCGAGGCCACCACGGCCACCACCAGCAGCAAGAGCGCCCTGCCCCCAGGTTCGAAGAGGTACGAGCCTCCAAGGCCCACCAGCAGAGCGTTATAGCTGAAGAGCCCCGACTCGATCAGATCGTCGCTGAGTTCCAGGAGCTTGGCGGTGGCGGTGGCCAGCAGGATCGAGAGCAGCCCCGAAATCCCAATGCGTGGTGAGACCATGGTGGCCAACAACAGAAGCCCGCCCACCAGCAAAGAACGATTGAAGAGGATCTGCGCGTAACCGCGCAGCAGCGCGTCGAAAAAGAGCGACAAGACCGCCGGTTTTGCTGACATCTCTGCATCGCTACGCTGGGGGCTCATCCTCCCTCACCTCCCCTCATAGCTGCTGGGGTAGGTTCTGAACGGTTCCCCATTTTCGCCGACGTCATCTACAGCCATTCGGGCATCTCCTCATGGGAGATGATCGATTGCAGCTGCTCGGGGCGCCGCAGGAGCCCATGGCGACCATCGGGACCGATGAGCACCACCGAGGGGCGATAGGTGATGAACTGCATCCATTGCGTCACGTTGTAGGCGCCGACGTTACGAAAGACCACCCGCTCTCCGACCTTGAGTTGGGGAAAGAGCATGGTGTCGCGCACCACGTCGATGTTCATGCACAAAGGCCCGTAGATCACCGTAGGCTCGGGCACGCCGCGGAACTCCTGGGCTGGCACAATCTCGTGGTTGTACCAGAAGGAGGTGAAGAGGGAGTTGACGCCCGCGTCGAGGACCACCGCTCGCCGGCCATCCGCCAGGCGCTTGTTGGCGTGCACTGATGCGATGAGGTAGCCCGCTTCGTCCACCAGCGCGCGCCCCGTCTCCAGCACCAGCGTGGGCATCTCCTGGGGTGAATAGTCGAGTTCGGAGAGCCCCTCGACGATACCTTCTGCGTAGCGCGAAAAAGATGGCGCAACCTGATCTCCTGGCAGGTATTGCCCTTTGAGAGTGTTGGGTGAAGCGAAGCCGCCACCGAGATCGACGAAGGAGAGCGTGATATCAAAGCGCTCACGCAGCTCGTTGGCGAAGCGAGAGATCTTCGCCGCGGCCTCTCTGTACGGGCCTTCATCGAGAATGAAGGTGCCTATGTGACAGTGCAAGCCCTTGAGCTCGAGACGATCGCCTCCCACCAGGCGCTTCACGGCGTCGAGAGCTTGACCACTTTCGAGGTTGAAACCAAAGCGGCTCCAGGCGGGCACGGCCTCAGCGGAGAGGTTGAGGCGGATCGCCACCTCCGGCCTGATCCCGTGACGAGCCGCGACCTCCTCGGCCAAGGCGAGCTCGTCGAAGTGGTCGATATGGATCGTCGTGCCCCCAGGCAAAGCCTTCTCCAGGGCAGACTCAGGCTTGTAGGGCCCATTGAAGTGCACCTGCTCGGCCGGGACTCCAAGGTGCAGCGCCTTGTCGAGTTCGAACTCCGAGACCACCTCCGCATAAGCGCCCTCGCGATGAAAGACGCGGCAGATCCCGTCGAGGTAATTGGTCTTGTAGGACCACGCGATGCGCACACGTGGGTAGCGTTGTGTGAAGGCGTCGCGCAGCTCGCGAAATTTGCTAACGAGGGTCTTTTCGGAGAAGGCGAAGAGCGGGGAACCATACGTCGCCACAAGCTCGTCCACAGAGACGCCGTCGATATGCGTCAGAGGTCGCATGGCTTGCACCCGCGAGAATTTATTCATCATGCCTGACTGGTGTCGAATCAGGATGGGGCGCTCATAAACCGGTCGCGTCATCAGTCTTCTCCTCTTTGGCTCAAGAGCTCTCCATGAGTCGTCACGGCCTGAAAGTCGGCGAGGTCTGCGATCTGGTCGAGGGAGATGCGAACGAACATCTTGCCCACTTCGTAGTCATGCATGGGCTCCACGGGGAGGCCTGCGGCGAGACGCACCACCGCATAGGGCAGGTTTATCCCCGCCCCGGCGCTGAGATACGTCCAGGCGGGAAAGCGTGGGTTGACCTCGATCAGGTGATAGGCGCCGTCGGCGTCCTTGATCACCTCCACCTCGCAGGGCCCACGCCAGTTGAGGGCCGCGACGAAAGAGCGGGTCAGCTCGATCAGCTCGGGGTCTTTGATGGCGATGCCAGCCCAGCCCTTGCCCTTATCGGTGATGAAGGTCTTTTTCATCGGCAACGCGCCCACCAGGCCGCCCTCGCCATCGCCTACGGCCACGACGTCGAGCTCATCACCCTGAACAAAGGCCTGCACGATCACTGGGTAACCCCAGCGAGCCACGACGCCGTGGAAAGCGCGCACCGCCTCATCGACGCTGCGCACCAGCGTGGCGCCATAGTAGACGCCCTTGATGAAGAAGGGATAGGCGACCTCCTCGTGAATGCGATAGAGGTCTTCCACGGAGCTCACGACCTTGGAGGGCGGCACCTTGATGCCGGCGCTCTCGCCAAAGGTCGAGAGGTGAACCTTCGAGCGCAAATCGAGCTGCTTGTGGGTGGGAAGAAACGAGCCCACGTCGAGCTCTTCGAGGACCGGCTCCAGAGCGATGAACGACGCGAGCTCTGAGTCGAGGGTGGGCAAGACCACATCGAGCCCCACCCGCTCTTTGATATGTCTCAGCCGCGCCTCAAGGGCCGCTGGCCCCTGGGAGGGGTAGGGGATGATGAAGACATCATCGACGAGGTCTCGCGCGTAGATACCTGGATCGAGGGTGTCATAGGCCAGCCCCACGATGCGCCCGTCGAAGTCGGGGTGCAGACGTAAGGAGCGGATCACCGAGACCCCGGGGCCTGGGTTATCGGTGGCGTTGAGGCCCGTCACGGCGACGGTGAGGGGACGTTCCATCTAAGGGGCTCCTATGCTGCCTATGAGAGGCTGAAGTCTGCTGGCACGAGTTGGTTCCGGCGTAGAAGGAGCACGAACTCGTCGAGATCGCGCGCGAGATCATCGCCCCGAACCTCGAAGTGCTCTTCGAGGGCAAAGACGATCTCCGCGCGGGAGAGCCCCTGCTTTAAACCCTCGAGGATCTTCATGCCCGCCTCGTTGGCGCTGAAGGTCGATCCCGAATAGGGGTCGAAGACAAAACCGGTATCACTCACAGCAAGGTCTTTGAGCTTCGCGGTGGCGTCCATGGTCATTTCCTTTCACCCACCCCCGGCCGCCAAGCGACGCCAAGGGTGAAGAGGTGCAAATTCGTATCGGGCTCGGCGTCGAGGGCCTCGAGGCGATCAAGCTGATAGGCGACGAAGAGGCTCCAATGGGAATCGAGCAGAAGTCGCCCACCTAGGTTCAGTGAAAACGCGACATATTGATCGATGTTGTAGATCGCCAAGGCGTCCAGATCTGCTGGACGCAACTCCTTGCCGAGCTTGCCTCCAAACCAGATACTGCCCGGCTTGCCTCGCAAGAGCACCTCGAGCTGTCCACTGAAGAGCGCCTTGGAATCTTCTATGAGCTGCGAGTTCGACGGGCCCGCCCCCGTCGTATTCATGGGCACCTGCACGGTGAAGCCGGGGGTGACCGACAACCAGGGCCTGAGAGGCAAACGATAGCTGCTGTGAACGCGCACCACCGTCAAATCGTCATACAAGCTGAGATTAGCGGCGAGACCGATATCGCCCCAGGGGCTGACCCTGCCCGACAAGCCGGCGAAGTGGCCGTGGTCTCTGTCCGTGCTGCCATCATAGAGATAGGCGTATTGGGCCACCACACCAAGCAGAGGCCATGTGGCGCCCGCCGAGATAAAGGCCTCGTGCTGCATAAACCCACGCAGGCTGCTGCCACCGCGGCCGGCCACCCCAGGGATGGTGAAGCGTCCGAGCCGATAGCTGGCGCTGAGCAGCCAACGCTCGTGGAACGTCATGGGCAGCGAGACGAGCGCGCCGAGGGCCCAGAGCAAGTTGGGATGATTTTGATAGCTGCTGAAGGTCAGCGAGCCCCAAGGGCTGCTGCTGAGCGCTGGCCCTTCTTTGCTCGCCTCGACCCCCTGGCGTGCAGAGGTGTTGGCGGGCAGCTTCTCGAGCACCGTGGTGAAGTGAGGCCGAGCCTCAGCTTTGCGACCTTGGCGCAGCAGAGACCAGCCCAAACCAAGGCGCGCCTCCCAAGATTCGGGCGAAAGCTCGAGGGCTTTTTCATAGAAGCCCTCGGCTCGACCATAGTGTGCTGCATTGAAATGCAACCACGCCAGCTGCAGGTGGAGCGCATAATCCTGGGGATATTGTGGCACCACTTGGGCAAGGGCCTTGGCGGCGTCGGCGTGCCGACCCGCCTGCTCCAGTTCGGAAGCCCTTGTCATCGCCGTGGTGTAGGGATCCGCCGCTCGAGCCAAAGAAGGGAGACTGAACCCTGCAAAGAGGGCCAACAGGAGACAAGGGCGAAGACTCAATGAAGTCACCAAATAAGCACACCAAGCGTCAGCGCCCGAACGAACGAGGCAATGGAATCAAATCAACATGAATACGAATGGCTGGTAAGTCTGCGGTGCTTTGCGTGGTCGTGCAAGCGTTGGCTACGAAAAGCTTCTGGCAGCCACCCTCCCTCACCAAGCAGTCTCCCTGGGCAGGTGCTACACTCGCGGACCATGGGCTACCGCGACGATGAGTTAGCATTCAACACACGTCGAGATCTCCTGGCAGAGGAGGTGGACACCTTCGTCAAGCTGCGCGCAGATTTGGAGGCACGCCGAGATGCCTCCAAGGAACGACTGAGACGCGCACGCTTCAAGCTGGCGTTGCTCAATCTTTGGGGCTGGATGGGCCGGCACCTGCTCTTCATAATTTTCTGCCTTGTCGTCATCAGCATCACCATCTCCATCAAGGTAAATATCATCACAAAGGAGCGAGCCCACGAGAAGCGCTTGGCGAACATCCTCGGCCATGGATGCAAGAGCCTACTCTCCGTCTCAGCGCTGGCGAGCGGAAGGGTCTACCTCAACGGGGTGCGCATGGGAAAAACGCCCGTGCAACGCAGCATCTGCCCTGGGCACTACCTGGTGTGGGTTGTGGGTTCCAATGCGATCCCCTGGCAACGCAACATAAGCGTCGGCGAGGCGGCCAAGGTCACCCTGCGCGCCAACCTGATCTCCCGCAACCATCGCCCCAAGGGCGCCATGGTGATCCACTCCGTGCCAGACAACGCCCTTGTCTTCATCAACGGTCGGGAGGTTGGCATCACGCCTGTGCTGGTGCGCGACAAGCTGTGGAGAAGACCACGCAGTGGGGGGGGCGAAAAGGTGCTCGTGGGCATCTGGGCTCCGGGTCGCCCACCCCGCGCTCAGCGCATCCGCTTCGCCCGCGACGTCTGGTTTCAACTGCCCCCGGCGCTTGCGGAGGCCAAAGACCAGGAGAGCCGCTGATGGCGCAAGATCTGATCACGCTGCAGCAAGAGATCCACGTGCTGGAAAAGCGGAAGGCAGAGCTGCAGCCGCTGGTCAAAGAGCTTCGTGCAGGAAACGACCACTTGGAGCGACTCCTCAGCGACGTGAAGCGTGGCGTGCTCTTTGGCATCAGCTGGTGGAAAGTCGTGCTCACGTTCCTGCTGCTCGTCGCCGCGAGCATCGGCACCACGTGGTTCGTCACCCAAAAAGATGATGGTGATACGCGACAAGAGCGCATGCTGCAGCGCGTGCACACCAACCAACGGCGGCTGCTCATCACCTCCAAACCACCAGGTGCGCGCGTCCAGATCAACGGTGGCCCCACGGTGGGCACCACCCCCCTGCTCTACCCTGTGCCAAAGAAGCTCACGCGCTTCACCGTCGACATCTCGTCTGAGGGCTATCATAAGGTGCAACAAGTCGTGGCGACCACGCCTCAAAGGGGCGCACACCTTCATGCCGAGCTTCAGCGTCGACCTCCCGCCGCACCGAAGGCAGACATCCCTGACACCAAACGCTCACGAGGGCATATCAAGATTATTCGTCAACAGTAGACCTTCGCAGCGTAGGAGGTGGACCAGGAAAAGACGATAGTTTATGGAACGCGTTCGACGATTAGCCCAGTTCTGGAATTGGCTCCCCGCCTTTCGCTCCGTCGCCGAGAGCGAACACCTCCCTACAGCTGCCCAGGACCTCGGCATCAGCGCACCAGGGCTCTCCCGCATGATCAAGTTGGTGGAGAGTGATCTCGGCCAGCCCCTCTTCGAGCGACGTGCCCGCCGGCTCGTGCTCAACGAAGCAGGCAAACTCTTTTTGCATCATGTGCGTGACGCCATGCGCCGCGTGGATGACGGCCTGGTGGCGTTAGCCAACAAGACCTTCACCGGAGAGTTGAAGATCGCCGCCAGCAACGCCACGAGCCTGACCCTTGTGCTCCCTGCCCTTGAGAGCTTGGCCCTCAGCCATCCTGACCTGACCCCAGAGCTACACACCCATGACGAGGCGGAGATCTGCGAGCTGCTGCTCACAGGGAAGGTAGACCTCGCGCTCCTCGAGCAAAGCGAAGTGCACAAAGAGCTCGAAGTAGAGCCGCTGGCGCGCATGGCGTACGGCATCTACTGCGCCCCCAACCACCCCCTCGTCAGCGTCTCAGAGCTCAAACTTTCAACCTGCCTCGACTATGCCTTCGTCGCTACCGCTGGAGTGGCCGGCTCGGAGGATGCCTGGCCGCTCAACCTGCGCCGACGCGTGGCCCTGCGTGTGGGGGCGCTCAACCTCGCCATGGCGACCTGCGCCACGGGTCGTTTGCTCGCCCTGCTGCCTGACGCGGTGGCCTCGCGCTATCCCGCGCAGCTGCTGCGGCTCGAGGTGGGCAACTTGGCAGAACGCCAGGTCTTCCTCGCTCACCGCCCGATTTTGGGCGAAGCGGATCGCGTCTTGGTGCTGAAAGAGGCGCTGCACGCCGTGCCTTAAGAGGCGCGACGGCGACGCACGACCCGCCAGCCGAAGAGCAGCAGAGCAGGCCACACTGGCGAGCATGCCTCCCCCACCACCGCGCATCCCCCGACCATTTCCTCCTGATAGTTCTCGCCTTGGTCACTGGCGGCGTCACCAGCGCGAGCGTCCGACGAGCCGCCATCACTCGGCAATCCACCATCTCTCGCAGGTCCTGCGTCAACCGCGGGCCCAGCGTCGGGCTCAGGCGCTGAGACCAGGGAGATCTCCAGGCCGGCCTCGAAGACATCTCCATCGCTCGTGGCCTCGATCTGCATCCCGTCTCCGTCGGCCACGACGACCTCGAAAGAGACCACATAGGCCTTGTTGACCCCACCCGCGGCGCTGACGATGTCGAAGTCCGCGAGGAGTGGCTTGCCTTCAACCTCGTAGTTCATCTTCCGATCGTCATACGCATCAGCGAAGTGGAAGGTGAGCGTGTAGGTGCCGTTGGCCACGGGGATGCTGTAGCTATGGGGGCTCTTATGGCGCACGCTGCGGTATACTTCCGTGGGTGCGGCGTCAGACACTCCTGCGACATCCACCACGTTGCTGTTGACCCAATCCCCTCCGCCTGTGACGAAGATGTCATCGCGGAGCCAACCACTAACGTCGTGCTCATTGCTCCCGCAATTGATCTTCAGCGGGAGGCTCAACTCGCAGCTTCCGTTGGGCTGGTGGTCACATGCGTTTGTCGTGAGGTTGCAGCTGTCGGCGGTGCAGCTGTCGCTATCATCGCATTGGCTGTCCGCTGTGCAGCAACCGGTCTTGTCTTGATATTCGCAGACACTCGCAGTGCAGGTATCGATGCTGCACGCGTCATCGTCGTCGCAGTCCGTATCCACAGCACAGCAATCCGCCACCTTGGCATTGGAGCAGGTGCCCGTGGCCACATCGCAAGAGTCCATGGTGCATGCGTTGGCGTCGGCGCAGTCGGCGTCTTTGGCGCAGCAGCCGCTGATGGGCGTGAACGCACATTTGTTGCTGACGCAGGCATCGCTGGTGCAAGTGTTGGAGTCTTGGCACTGAGCATCGCTGCTGCAACAGCCGCTGACCACCACGATCTTGCAGACGTTACTGACGCAAGAATCGGCTGTGCAAGGATCGGAGTCGCCACACTCGCTGTCGTTGACGCAGCAGCCGCTGATGGGCGCGTTGGTGCAGGTTCCATTGGAACAGGTGTCTGTGGTGCAAACCTTGTTGTCGTCGCAGTCAGCTGGGCCCGTGCACCCAAAGGTGAGCAGAGTGCCCACGAAGACGTGCGGCCATTGATCGTTCGCTGAGTTGGTGGTGATGCGGGTGCGGTTGTCATTTCCACCGCCCAGGCGGTGCAAGAAAATCTCATAGTCGCAGGTGTCATGGTCATGACACCCGGTGGTGGCGCCATAGGCCATCCACGTGTTGTCGTTGGAGATGCGCGGAAAATACTCATGGCCCCAGTCTGCGTCTACGTGAGCTATCTCTGGAGCATAGGAGCTTCGCGTGGCTTTGTCGCCAGTGTCCATCTTGTAGGGGGCGGGGTGGGTCGTTCCACACGCGCCACCACCACAGACATGATAAACCAATGATCCCGTGGGTGGTGTGGTGGGCTCACAACCGTCGCCAAAGAAGTAGACCTTGCTCTTGTCCGTAAAGTCGAAGATGGCGGCGGCGTGGTAGGCCTTGAAGGTGCCATTGGTAGCCGTGAAGCCCGTCCGGAAGAGGTCGGTATGCCCAACGAGGTAACGACCGTCACGCGTGATGCCACCAGGGTTGAGGATCTTGCTGCTGACCTGTGAAAAGTCGCTCTTTTTGAAGAGGAGCTTCGACGCGCCGGTGTCGGGGTTGACCACATAGTAGCTGTCGCTGATGCCGCAGACCAGCCCGCTCCCGTCCCACATCCAGAACCTGAAGCTGCCGTCGCAGACCTTCTTGTCACCGCTGCCGTTGTGGCGCATGACATGGGTTGATCTGTCTGGCGTGTAGGTGTAGGCGACCCATTTACCATCAGGGGACCATCCAGGGAACTCTCCCCCCTTTTGTGTGAGCCGCATAACGCCTGTTCCATCAGCCTTCATCACGTAGATCTCATGGCGTCCGCTTTCGCGGTCTGAAGCCCAAACCACCCAACCGTTGCTGGGGACATCTGCTGCAGCAGCGATGTCTGCGGCACATAGGCATGAAACGAAAAGCAAAGGCACCATGGCTCGCGACGGCAAGAGGCGACGAAGAGCTACTGACACAAGGGTCCACCTTTTCTGTTGGTCGGGTTGGGAGAGGGCTTGCACTAGAGCACCCTCGGAACATCCTTTGGTGGCGGCGGATCATCGGGTTCGGGTGGCGGAGGCGCCGAACCTCCAGGAGGCGTGCACACCTCGCCATCGCTGCCTGTGGTGGGCCGCGCGAAGTAGAGTTCGAGCAGGCCTGCGCTCACCACGGTGTTGGCAAAGAGTGAGCCCTCCACCCTGGTGTTTCCGATCCAGGTCAACGAGGCACGGGGCGCGTAAATGGACCCGCGAAAGATATTATTTCCAACCTGCACTGTGATGTCTTCGCTGCCACCGATATAGATGCGAAAGGCTGAAGGGTGATGACGAGAGCCGAGCACCATATTGCCAACGGTCTTGATATTACCGGCCACATAGACGTCGAGACTGGAGCCCTCGGTGACCTCAAAGGTGTCATAACCGATGGCCTCATAGTCATCATCGATGAAGATCGACACCGCGCCGTTGGCGACGATCTTGGTGTAGCCAATGCCCGCTTTGCTGGCGAAGTAATAGCGACCGCTGTTGAGCACGAGCCTGGTGACACCGATGGTGCTCACAGGGCTCGCTGGTAGACCCACTGCACCATTGTCGTTGGCTGTTCGCGCCGCGCTAACTTTGGCCGCGACATCGAGCACTTGATCAGCGCCGCAGGGGCATGGCGGCGCAGCGAGCCCCTCGTAGGGGCCCTCGTCCTCGGCAGACTTGTCGCCCAAGATCAGATCATTGCCAGCCACCCCAAGGGTGCCACCCACAGAGAGCACACCAATGCCAAAAACATTGCCGCCCACCATCATGTTGTTTCCAACATCGAGGCGCCCGGTGATGTTGACATCTCCTGTGGACCAGAAGCTGCCCTGCACTTCGATATTGGCGAAGGCCACCAACCCACTATGGGCCGCCATGGATCCATCCACCTCCACCTGAGCGACGGCGCTGACATGGCCGTTGACACCAAAGGACGCAGGATCCGTCGTGACCCCATTTTTCACCAGCAAGACCCCTGTCTCCTTCAAGTCTCCACAGAGGCAGAGGGCGTTGCTGAAGATCGAGGGTGCGTCGTCGCTCTTGCAGAGAGGCGGCTCGTTCGCCGCGGGGGGAGGTGGCAGCGTGTTGTCCCAGGGGTTGTCCTGGTCGCCTGGAGGTCCCGTCTCGATGGAACCTCCGCAGGCCAGAGCAAAGAGCCCCAACACGAGCAGGGCTAAAGGAGGCGCTCCAAAACGGGCAATAACAGAAGTGATAAGCGTGTGACGCATGTTTTCAATCCTCGGTGATTGGAATAGGCAGGGACTTGGACTGCGAAGCAAGATTTCTGCCATCTATTGCATGACAACTTTCAGGAGATGCTCTCTTCAGCGATGACCACAGCGTGGGGATCCGCCCCCCAGTCTGCGGTTAAGCGACGACAACCCTTCCGCTGCGATTATTTTCATTTGCTGCGGAAGGGCTACTGAGGCTACTCGTACTCCCTAGGGCCCCTGCTACACGGCACGACCTCGTGGACAGTGTCCTGGGAAAGGAAGAAGTGTGATGTCTAGACAATATGGAGGTGTGGTCGTGAAGGGAATCGGCCTGGCACTTACTGCGCTCCTGATACTCGGGTGCGACGATTCGAGCGGAGTCGGCGTGCGCGACAGCGGCGCCACCACTGATCTGCGCAGCGTCACTGCGGATGCACACGCCGTCACCAGCGATGCGGGCGAGAGCGACATCACCAGCGATGTGCTTATGCCCGCGGACAGCGCACCTGATCTCCTTTTGCCCGCGGACAGCGCACCTGATCTCCTTTTGCCCGCGGACAGCGCACCTGATCTCCTTTTGCCCGCGGACAGCGCACCTGATCTCCT
>JAFCZD010000833.1 GCA_019314525.1 Deltaproteobacteria bacterium | reverse complement strand
GCCGACGCTGACCGGCCCCAGGGGCCCCGCCACGGCCGAAAAGAGCACACGACCAGGGGGCTTGAGGGCAGCGAAGAGGTCTGCGTAGCGATCGATACTGTAGAGGTAATCACCAGACGGCTTACAGTTGTTGCGCTCCCCGAGCACTTGGCGCGCGCACTCCTGCCCCGAGCACTCGCAGGTGAACCCAAACTCAAAGCAACGGAAAGAGGTCAAGGGCCCCAAGGGATCCGTCTGGCTTTGTTGGGCGGGATCATAGAGTTGAGGCTTCGCAGCAGAGCAATCGTCCTCGTCCGTGATCACCAACACCGCCAGCGCAGCGTCGGGGCGCAAGAAGCCAGGGTTCGCATGGGAGGCAGGGTCCAGCGCGCGACGCATGGACTCCAAGGTGCTTTCGAAGCCACAGCCCTCGATACCCAGGCGAGCAATACAGCTGAAGGCTTGTTGGGCACACTCGGCGCCATCCCCTACACAACCAGGGATGTTGCTCACAACGCCATTATAGCTAATCCAAGGGTCTTGGGGCGCTGTGCAACCGGGAGACTGGGCATGTTGCTGCAGTCGACCGCCGTCACCACCAGCCGTCTCACAGGTCGGGATAGCGCTGCCGTAGTTTCCAGCCCCGAGGTCCGTGGTCACCACACCGACACGGTAGTCGAGGCCGGCGGTGTTGAGTTCGTCCATGAGGCGCGGGAAGTTATCCGCCAGGTTCCGCTGCTCGTGGGCCATGGACCCTGAGTTGTCGATGACAACGAGCACATCAACCTTATTGATCTTCTGCTCACGGGTCTCTTGCAGCGCTGAGGAGAGCTTCAAGTCCGCCACCACATAAGTCCCAGTGCTAACGATCTCCACGGTGAGTACGCCAGCGGCGATGTCATGGGTCAGGAGGTGGGTGGGCAAGGGTTTGCCCTCAGCGCTCACTCCTGCCACTCGCCACCAATCACGGTTTACGACGGCATCTGGCGCGGCATAACGCATAGTCAGCCGCACGGGCTTGGAAAACTCGACGCCTGCGGGCTCAATGGTGATCGCCGTCCCGTCCACGACCCAAGTGGCCACCACCTGGTATTCGGCGGGAGCCACCCTTACAGAGACCTCTCCCTGCAACGCCCCTGAAGGAACCACCAGCGCCGCCTTCCCATCCAGCGTGGAGACCTCCCCTCCTCCGGGACCTACGGGTTTTCCACCGACAGGATCGCGCTCGGTGCCGCAAGCGCCTGTAGAGACAACGAGGGCCGAGGCGAGAACCATCTTGAGAAACGTGTGCATCATTCACTCCTTCGAGGGCTAGTCGTTCGTGGCGCGAGGCCTGACTAACCCCATACGACGTGACGAAGGAGGAAGGACAAAAGAAACACGATATGGCGGAGAACCACGTAGAGGGGGAAACCTCAGAAGGGAAAGTTCGGAATACACCCCGCCCAGCTCGCGCTGGAGAAGTGAACCTTCATCACAGGGTCGACGTTCTCCCCCATGAAGTGGATGTCTTTGGACGTTGGTGAGACGACGTAGGGCGTGGCGCTCACCAAGGGGGTGTGGCAGGAGTTTGGAATGGACACGCCATGGGCGTTGAGCACGCCGTTTTGATAGATCGTCAGCCCCTGGGCTGCGATGTAGAGCCCGTTCATGGCGTTGACGATGCTGTTGTGATGGATAGAGCCGCTGGTGGTTCCTGGGGTGAGCGTTCCGTAGGGTGTCTCTGGGTACCAAGACTCTGACCCAATATAGATGCCTGAGCCGCAGAGGCGGTTCGGACCGCAATCGATGCTGTTGTGAGAGACGTCGACGTCAGCGTAGCAACCGCTCGTCGTGGGCCACTTCTGGATCATCAGCGCCGCGAACGCCCCCCCGCTGGCGTTGGCGCTGTGCACGATCTTGTTGCTCTGGATCTTACACGACGTGCAACCGCCAAAGATCAGATCGATGTCGGTGTTGTCGATGAAGGTATTGCCCGTGAAGGTCGAGTTTGGCGCGTCGTGTACGGTTAGGCCGTCAGCCCAGAGGTTGGCCACCGTGTGCACGCCGTTTTCGGCAAAGGTGTTGTTGATGATGCTGACATTGGAGATCGCCCCGGCCACCAAGAACCCAGTGCCACAAAGAGCGTTCTTGGCGACGCTATGGGAGAGCGTGCAATTCGAACACATGAACGCGCCGTTCATGCCCAGGGAGTTATCCTCGAGGGTGGAGCACTTGGCGTAAGCGGGGGTCCCGCCACGCCCCTGGCGGTTGCCGTTGAGCACGATGTGGCTGAGGGTAACGCCATCCCCTGAGGCGAGGATCATACCGAACCGGGCGTAGAGAGCCGGGAGGGCCTTCAGCTCGGCACATCCATGGTTTGCAACCTCACAAGGAGGCTGTCCGGTCTTGCCTGCGCTGCGTAGCTCGATGGCTTTGACCAGCATCCACACACATCTGAAGCAACGCGCTGCAATCAGGGGGCTGGTTGACGCAAGCCTGAAGCTCTGGGCACGTGGCCACGCCGTTTACCCACCAACTCGGGCCGCTATCCTTTGGCGGCGCGTCAATGGACGGTCCATCGCTTGGTAGAGAGGGCGCGTCAATGGACGGCCCATCGCTTGGTGGGGAGGGCCCATCGCTTGGTGGGGACGGCCCATCGCTTGGTGGGGACGGCCCATCGCTTGGTGGGGAGGGCACGTCACGCGGGGACGGCATGTCCATGGACAGCCCATCACCAAACTGCATGCCATCGAAGGGCAGGCCACCCTCGGCGTCGTACGCGCCCACATCAGCCTCCCCCGCGCAGGCAGCGAAGAGCAGGCTGAACGCGAGAACGATCGTCACCTTGGTCATCAATGGTACCTCCAAGCACTTCCTCGATATTATAGGCCAC
>JAFCZD010000033.1 GCA_019314525.1 Deltaproteobacteria bacterium | reverse complement strand
CGACGACGGTGATTCACACAGCCACCATCGAGCCCAACGGGAGCTGGGGCGCGATGATCTCACGCCTGGGCAGCATGGGCACGGCGCGCGTCGTGAAACGCGCCTATGGCGAGATTGGCAAATGGGCGCAAAGTGGCGAACTCCCCGCTTTGGAGGGGGCACAGGACAAGGGCGCCAAAGAGCAGGCGCGCATTTTGCTGACCGAGCGAGCCTTGCCCGTAGCGCAGCGTTTTGGCCTGGAGGAGCTCTACGAACGCTTGGTGGCGCATCTCCTCCATCAGCCTAGCGACGAGATCGCCAGCTTGGCGCCCTATATGCTCGCGGATGCTTGGCGCTTCGATCGTGAGCAGGTGTTGCGCTTCTTTCTTCACGCGACGCGGGAGGGCGCCTTCGATCTGCAATACAACCTCATCTGCCCCTCCTGCCGTCAGGCAAAGGTGGTCTTTTCGGCGCTGGTGGATGTGCCAGCCGAGGGGCATTGTCCAAGCTGCAATATCGATTTCGGCGTCGACTTTGATCGCTCGGTGGAGGTTCGCTTTTCGCCCGCGCCCCTGGGATTGGAGTCTGAGCCAGTGGCCTATTGTCACGCTGGACCGCAGCGCACGCCCCATCGCTTAACGAGCTGGGTGCTCGCCGCCCACGAGACGCGTGAGGTGCACACGCAGCTGGCGCCAGGCACCTACTACCTCTCGTCTTTGCAGTGCAAGGGAGCTGTCTACTTTGAGGTGATGGTTGAGGCTGACGTGGACGCAGCTGCTAAACCTGTGGCGCTGCATCTGAGCCAAGAGGGCATCTCAGGGATGCCAGCGCAGCTAGCCGGCGCGATGACGCTGATCTTGAAGAATCAGCAGGAGCTGGGCGTGCAAGTGCACGTGGTGCGTGCTCAATGGGCGGACAACGCGGCTAGCGCGGCCCAAGTGACGGCGATGCAGGAGTTTCGCGACCTCTTTGGTTCGGAAATTCTCGCACCTGGCGCGGAGTTTTCGCTGCGCAACCTCACCTTTCTTTTCTCGGACCTCGTGGGCTCCACCGCCCTCTATGAGCAGATTGGAGACGCAGTGGCGTTTGCGGTGGTGCGCGACCATTTTGCGTTGCTCAAGGAAATCTACCTGCGACACCATGGGTCGTTGGTGAAGACCATTGGTGATGCGGTGATGGCGGTCTTTAGGTCTCCCGTTGATGCCCTGGAGGCTGCCCTCGAGATGCACCAGCGTATTGGCACACTTGAGGTGCGTGGTGGGCTGCCTTTGGCGTTGAGGATTGGATTGCATCGCGGGCCCTGCATCGCCATGGAGGCCAACGGTGTCGTCGACTATTTTGGCACCACGGTGAACCTCGCGGCGCGAGTCCAGGGGCAGGCGGGGCCAGCGGAGGTGGCGCTCAGCCCCTCGATGCTCGAGGACGCAGCAGTGCGGCAGCGCGTGGAGGGTGCAGCGTTCTCTGTTTCTCGCCGTGCGGTGACGCTCAAGGGGTTGGCGGGAGAGTACGAGCTGCAGGTGATCTCCACCAGCGAATATTTGGCGCCTAAGGGCTGATCACGCGCGCCACGCTGAGTAGGGTCTCTGCCCACCGGGTGGGGTCGTCGATGTCCCCGGCGACGGTCTTGGTTCGTCTCAGCATCTTGCGGAAGGTGTGGCTGATCCAGCGATCCGTGGAGCGGGTCAGCTCATGCACCTTGCGTGTCACCAGGTGATTGCTCTTGACCTTGGCGATCTGCAGCGCGGCGGCCAGCATCAGCGCTCGGGTGAGCTGAATTTGCTCTGCTGGCACGCTGTGCACGTCGCCGTCGAAGTTGATGGGCCAACCATCGCCGAGCACGATCAGCTGCTTGACCCCCAGGCTGTAGCGGGCGGTGGGCAGCCGCACATGGGGTGAGGAGCCAATGACCTTGCGCTGAGCGTGACGTGCGAGCTCAGCTATGGGGAACTCGATTTGCTTCGATGAGACTGAAACCAGCGCCGCGCCGTTCTTCATTTGTCTGAGGTCAGCCATCTCGAGGGAGGTGTTTCCTGTGGTTCCGATGACGAGGTCAGCGTTCTTCAAGCCTAAGAGGCGCGCTTTTGGCTCGCTGGAGTAAACGTGGTTGAAACCTGCACGCCGCGCTTCTGAGCGCCCATCGGTGCTGGATTCGATGATGGTAACATCGCACCCTCGCCGTCGCAGGGTCTTGGCCACGCGCAGGCCCAGGACTCCGCCACCCCCGATGACGGTGACTTTCTTCTCGCTGAGGGACCCCAACTTTGCGCGACCCATGGCTTGTTCAATTTTCTTGGTGGCGGTGCGCGCGATGAAGATCGCCTCCATGCGTTTGCTCCAACACCGCGCGATGCTCAGGGTTGGCGCGCGTACGCCCTGCTTCTGCAGCAGGGTCTCTCCACCGGTGGTTTGCTCTACGACGCGGAAGGCAGAGCGCACCCTCTCATATTTGCTCTTGGCGAGGATCTGGCTGACCAACCCGCCGTCGTCGAGCACGACGATGGGCTGATGGTTTGCCAGGTGCTTTTTTACCATGCGGTCCATGGCCTCCTCGACGGCGCGGGCGTAGGCGTTGGCGTCGAGTTTCGAGACGCTCACATCCTTGATGCCCTCACCCTTCAACGCTTGTGTCACCACAGCATGTGAGCCATAGGGTGAGCCCACGATGGTCACGTTGTTGGCGCTCGCACCTGCGCTGAGCAGCGCACGCGTCAAGGCCACAGTGGTGCCGAGAAGGTGGCCAACCATCAACACGTTGCGGCTCTTGAGGGGCTTTCCCTGACCGAAGCGCTTCAGCGTCGCGTCTATCAGCGGCATTTGATAACGCAGGCGCGCCACATGGCTTGCTTTGGCCAGCTCACGCTCCAAAGCGGGGTCGCCCTTAGCTGGCTCAATGAGCGCCCGCTGCACGTCCCACCCGCCGACGAAGCGTTTAAGCTGCGGCGCGGGTCCAGCGCGGCGCTTGCTGATCACCAGCTTGCCGCGCTGAAAGAGCGGGAGGAGCTGAGGATAGTCTTTGGGGTGTTGCCGCCACATGCTGCGATAGATGCTCAGTTGTGTCTTGTTGATGCTTGGATAGTCATGGCACATCCTGGCTAGGATTTGCGCTCCGCTCTCCATGTCGCTCGCTGTGGCCACGTACTCTCGCACCACCTCGGCCACCCGCCGCGCTTGATAGGCTTGCAGTGAGCCATAACGCGTGCGGTACCGTGTTTCGATGGCTGACATGTCGGTGCCCTCGTAGGCTGGTAGCCCACGCTCTATCAGGAGTCGATTGAAGGCCCGCTTTAGCTCCTTGTGGCCAGTCCCTGGTGGCATCAGGCGCGCGGCGAGGGCGTAGAGGTCTACCAGCGTGGTGTTGATGCGAAAGGAGTGCCGCTTTCCTTGTGCGATTCCCCCCCCAGAGAAGAGTAGGCCCTTGAACTCACCCCGGAGGCGATACGCGTAATCACGGCTGAAACGTTGCATGCCTGCGGCTCGCAGCGACGCCGCGATGGAGGCGATGATGGGCGCGTCGGTTTTGGCCATCATGCGCGAGAGGAGCTTTGCGTCCTCCAAGCGTTGGTTCTTGGGCGTGATATCTCGCTCTTGCTTGGCGATGAGCCCCGCCTTGACCAGTTGGTCATAGCGGCTGGCTTTGAAGCGAGGGTGACGCTCACGCATCAGGCGCTTGATATCCACAGGTTGCAATGTGCCACCTGCATCGAGTTGCAGTTGCTGGATCTCCTGCACGAGGGCGGCGTTCTTTGCAGGGATATCTGCCAGGTTGGGGAAGCCGCGGCCCTCAAGTAACGTGCGGAGGTTCGTATAGCGGTTCTTCGTGAGCGTCCCATAGCGCGCATGGTAGCGCTCACGCTTGTTGATCAGAGCGACGAGGTCCTCAGCTTTGAGCAAGATGTCTCGCCCATAGAGCACTCGCGCCAGGCGGCCGACGTAGCGCGCTTGCCGCGGATGGTTTCGCTTGATCACGGATGGGAACGCCTCTTTGTTTGCACGTAGGAGCTCGAGCTGGCCGGCGGAGAGGTTGTGCTCGCGCCGAAACTGATTGACGCCGATTTTCCCCGAGACCACCCGCAGCCTCCAATCGCGGCCGAGGGATGGCACATTGAGGGTGGTGGTCTGAACGACGTGCCGGCGTCCGGATATAGCCCGGTAGTTGGGGGTCTTGTCCGGCTTGGGGAAGCGCTGAGGGTCTGCCACGCGCAACAGTTTCAATTCGTCCGCCGTGAGCTGCGCCCGAACATAGAAGCGCCCTGCGGTGATGCTCCCTGCCAGCACCTTGGCGTAGAGCTGCGCGGCGAGGTTCAGGTGCTCGTCAGAGAAGCGTGGCGGTGGTTTCCACGCCGCTGCGGGCAGCACCGAGCTCATGCGGTGCCACTCCCCTGGTGTGAGGCTCAAGGCATTGATGAAGACCGTCTCGGAGCGCTTGGCCCCATGAACTTCATCTTGATAGCGTGAGAGCAGCACCTTCAGCGCGTCACGGGTGGTTTGGCGTGAGAGCGCCCGTTGTTTCTTGCCCTGGCACGAGTCCGTTCGACACTCCACCATCACCCGCGCGAGCAACGCAGGGAGCCGTGGATGAAGGTCTTGCGCGATGTCCAGGGTTCTCACACCAAGCTGATGGTGCGCCACTGCAAGCACCGCGCGCAGCAGCGGGTCTTTGGCGCGCCCGACATCTCGCGGGCTCAACGCTGTGGAGCGGTAGCCCACCTTGGCCGCCAGATCCCTCGCCGCCGCTTCGATCTTGCTCGGCAGCTCAGCGTCAGGATGGGAGAGCAGGTCCGCCGTCAGCCTCTCGCTGAACAAAATGCTGTCTAGTACCTTCTGTGTGATGAGACTCTCAGGGGTGTGAGGGGTTGTCGCGAGGGCGGGCTGCAGGAGGCGCAGAACCTCGCGTGCGAGCTGTGGGTTCTGGGTGCCGAGCTGGAGCAGCTTGATGGGGCTGACTCCGCTGAAGCGCGCGGCGACCTTCTTGGCCCCTTGCTCGAGGGTCGTCTCGTTGGAGAGCAGGTGGAGGGTCTCGATGGCTCCAGCGATGACCACCGCGCGTCGTCGTGCGTCGCTGGGCACGATCTTGCTCTGGCGGCGCAAGTAGTCGACCTGCTTGGCATCCCAGTGTCGAAGCTCTTTGAGGAGGTTGTCTCGGGAGAAGAGCTGCGCCAGGGTAGCGTCGCTGCTGGTCGGATGCTCCAAAGCGATCGTTTCGATGCGGGCCCGTGCGCGCTTGTCCATGCTCTTGGCGTTGAGTTGGCGTGGCAGCCAGCCGAGGATATCCGTGTGGCGATCTTGGAGCCTGACCAGGTTGTGATCCTTGAGCCCAGCCAACTCGCCCTCGAGGGCGCGAGCGACGGACCTGAGCGAAGAGAGGTGTTCTAGCTTTGAGCGCTTGGCGACCAGCTGCTCGGCCAGGGCGCGGTCACGGGCCTTGGCCATGGCTCGTCGGCCCCCATGTTGGTCGATGAGGCGTTGCAATGCGGGCGCGTCGAGGCTCTTGCCCACCTTGGCAGGGTCGAGGCGTTTGGCTACGGCGCTGAGGCTGAGTAGGGGGTGGCGGATCAGCGTACGGGACACCTGCCGCCACACGGCTTTGCTCGCCTTATCAGGACCTGCAGCAGACGCCAACCCAGGCGCTGCTGACAAGATCAGAGCCAGGCAGAGATTGACGACGATGGGGCGAGTGCGGGCCACGTAGAGGAGGAATGCAACACTCGTACCGGTGCAGTGCTTGTTTTACGCTGTAATTACAACACGCAAGCTGGATGCAAGTGACTGCTCTAGCTTCCAGCTTGCGTGGTTTTTTCCGCCAGAATCATGGGAACCTGCTCTGAGCTATAAGAGAGTTCCAGCCGTTCGGCGTCGGAGTAGCGCGAGAGCGCTGGCAGATCATCGATCACATAGGCATGTCCTTCACGCCGGATGATCCCCTGCTTCTGCCAGTCGGAGATATCTTTGGCTATGGAGCGACGTGTTACCCCAATGGAGGCCGCCATCTGATCCTGGGTGAGGGGGACGTGCAGCTCGGCGCATCCGCGTTGCTGCAGCCATTGGGCGTAATCCACCAGTAAGTTGGCCAGCCGGATCGTCGCTGGGTTGAAGGCCAACGAACGCTGGTTGTAGATCGAAATTGAAAAGCGAGCTGCCACGTCCACGAGCAGGTGGAGCGCGCAGCTAGGCTCGGCGCGCAGCAGGTGCAGCAGCGTCGCCACGGGGACCACCAAGACTTCGCAAGGCTCGATGGCCTGCACAAACTCGAGGGTGATCTGACTACCCAGAGCCTCGGCTTCACCAAAGACAGCCGGGGCGCCAAAGAGCTTGAGCAGCACCTCCTCGCCCTCGGGGGAGACATGGTAGACACGCACCGCGCCCTCTGCGAGCACGAAGACTCGGTCTGCGGGTTCGCCCTCGCGCAAGATCACCTCGCCAGCAGAGACTCGAACGACACTGGATGCCGCCACCAGCTCTTTGAGCTGCTCGGGCGCCGCAGGCGCAAAGATGGGATGGGAAGTGAGAAGACTGAGCAGGCGCTGTTGGGACACGACCCCTCCTGATTCGGAGGGTGGCATGAAATGCAGAGGGTTGTCATCTGGCGTAGAGGAGGTCGTTGATCCCAACGCGGAAAGGAATCCCTCCCACGGCCGACCGCGCTTGATGCGACCGGTGGGTCAATGGAGCCATTGACAGGAGGCACCGACTCACCGGTGCCTGTCGCGGCCGGCACGCGGAGGGAGTACGGAAGAGCGTCTAGAGCGCGAAAGTGCCGCGCAGGCGGACGCCAAAGTCGATGGATGTGGCAGAGAACTCCGTCTGGGTTTGCTCGTCCTTGCCAGCGAAGACGTTGGTTACGCCAAAGAAGGCTCCCACGCCAATATGCTCGTGCAAGAAATACGTGGCGCCAGCTTCAACGGCGAGGGCGAAGCCACCCTTCGATTCGCTAGCGCTCCCCATTTCGATGGCAACGCTGCCGCCGCCAAGGGCCCCGCCTGCCCACAATGAGAGCTTCTCCAGCAAGAAGTAGTCTGCTTGCGCGCCTGCACCGAGGGCAAACATCGAGCTCGACACCTGGTTTTTTCCGCTCCAGTTCGAATAGCCCAGCCAGGCTTGGGGGGTGACGGAGAAGCGTGCGTTGATGGGGATCTGGTAGCCGAGGGTAGCGCCGATGCGCAGGCCCATCCCGTCAAGGGTATCGTTTTCATCCTGTGTGGGGGCGCTGCCACCGATACCAAAGCGCGCGATGATTCGTTTTTGATTGTGCTCTGAGCGCACAGCCGACCGCTTGACGGTGGGGGTGGCGCTCGCCGAGTTGGAGAGGGCGCAGACGACACCTAAGGTGACAATGGAAAAAATGTGAAAGGTCTTCATGGCTCTAGTCCTCCTGCAAGACTTGATGAGACTGGTTGATGTTCGAAACAGTTCCCCAAGGGGTCTTTGCAGCTGCAATGGGTTACTAGTGGCCAGCGCCTAGGGTGTCTATGTGAAGGAGTTCACAGTGCCTGTGAAGTATTTCACGGACAGCCTGAAGATGGGGCGTGAGGAGAAAGGGAGCAGGAGGGTTAGAGGGTTAGCGTGGTGAATCTTTGTAGTCATTGTCGTAGGAGGCCGCCTCAGTTTTCAAGCGGTCATGGAGCGCGACCAGTTCACCCTTCAGCGTCTTGTTCTTAGAGTGTTTGGCTTCACCCGAGAGGTAGCTGCGCAGCTCATCGAGGTCTTCTAAGGTGTAGCCAATCTCCAGCGCGCCGCTGTCAGCAGGCGCTGTCTCGAGGGGCTCTGTGAGGTCTGGTGCGAGCATGGCGTGCTCGATGATCAGTTCGCGTTCGCGAGGTGTGAGCGTGATGGGTACACGACAGCCCTCCAGCGCCGGAGGACCCTGCAGCCGTGGCCCCTGCTGGCCGGGGCCCTTCTTCTTTTGGGCTCGTCGATCGACAACAAGGGATAGGGGTGGGGCAGTGCTATCACCTTGGGGCGTTGTTCGGGCTTTGGGTCTCGCGGGAGGGCCTCCCAGCAGCTCGCGGGCCACGTCCAAAGGGTACTTCTGATTGTTCATTGAGTAGACGACTTTGGCGAGAACATCCTCTACCTCTTCCAAGGGCATGCCTTCAGCTAGCCGGGCTTGGACCTGAAGCGCGGTGTCGTTCATGGTGCCCAAGACTTGGCGACTCTTGGTCTTTCCCACGCGAATCTGCTGAAGGTGGAAGGTCTCTCGCTCAAGGGAGGCCTGGGGAATGTCTAATCGCCGCAAGAGGGCGATGACGTGGCGTTTGAACTCAGTGAAGACATCACCATCGTGAGGCAGAAGGACAGAGAGCAGAGAACGCTCATTCGTCACCAAGACCATCGGTGGTCCTGCCGGCGGAACAACAACGTTGCCGTACCAGTCACCGAGCGCGGAGGTCGGGTCCTTGTCTTCAGGTTCGGGTTTCGCGGCGAGGTGCCGCTGTAGCTTCTTTGTGCAGCGCAGTGTGATCATCCACAGCCTCGTCATCGGCACTTTTGCCAACGCTAGCTAGCATAGGGTTGGGCTGCGGAGAAGCCTAGAGGTCTAGAGTACGCCGCCGAGGAGGAGCCTCGGAAGGCGCATGGGGGGCTGAGGCGTGTCATCCTCGCGCTTGCGTCGGCGAGTCTGTGTTGTCGGATTGAGCGCATAGCGCTGGTAGTCGTCTGCTGAGAGTTCACGCGCCGCCGTTTCCAGTGAGGCTTGTAGAGCAGGGTAGTCCACCAACTCTTCGACGGCTTCCTCTTCATCTTCCAACACGTCGCCGTGAGCAAACCAGGCAGCCTCGAGCAGGCCGGTATGCAGTCGTTTCCGCTGGGTGAGAGGGTGTGGTTCAGCGGCCATGGGTTGCCTGGCCGCCACTTGAAGAGCGGAGGCAGGGATGGGGGGCACAACGGTGGGGGCAGCTTGGGCTGCGGGCGCTACCACTTTGGGCGTCGCGACGGGCATGACCACTTCAGGCCTAGGCATGACCACTTTGGGCGCCGCCACGGGCGCTACCACTTTGGGCGCCACCACAGGTGTCACTTCCTGGGCAGGCATCACCACTTCAGCTACTTTGGGTCTGGGTGCTGTGGGTTTTTGGGGTTTTAGCACCCGTAGGGTCGGAACCGGTTGACAGCTGAGGGTGCCATCAGGCGCCCGCGAGACATAGACCATCGTCTCGCAGAGGCTTTTCAGGTCGTAGGCGGCGTAGAGTTGTTTTTCTCCGACGGGGGACCGGGCCTCAGTGAGCGCATATTGCCCATCGAGGATCTCCCCCTCGAGGGATGTCGGCACATGGGGCAGAGGAATGCTCTTGGGAGTCATGCCCTTGATGCAAGCATCACACATGCCATACTTGCTGTTGTTTGGGACGGCTAGTATTCCAATAGGTTAGGGTGATGAAGAGTGTTGCCTGAGGGGGGGCTGCGCACCTTCCTGCGTCAGTACGCATCAGGTTGCGTAGTTTCCCCCCACGCCGTCGACAATAGGGCGCCCTTGCCGCTAAACTCGAAAGATTCGTTCAAGGAGGCCCGATGACAACGGGATCACGGGCCAACCTCGCCCAGCTGGAGGTACCTGATGCTCTAGTCAGCGATGTGCTGGCGGGAAACTGCGTTGCTTTTGTTGGTGCGGGTTTCACGGCCCCTGCTGAGGTGCCCACGTGGCAGGAGTTGCTCCTAGCTCTCGCCAAGAGCATTGGTGATGAGACCAGCGCCCAGATTGAGCGCCTGTTGAGCAATCAGCGGCTGGTGAACTACCAGGCTGCCGCCCAGATCATGCGCGACAAGCTGGGCGACAAAATCTACAAGGAGCGCCTTAGCGAGCTGGTGCGTCCGCAAGAGGAGCCCATGCACGAGCGCCTACGCTGGTTGCGAGGTATTCCCTTTCGCGCGGTGCTCACAACCAATTTTGATGGTCTTCTGCCCGGCAGTTTACCTGGTCCGGAGATTTACCACGACATCCTTCGGCCAAAATATCATCGCTGGTGGGACGACCGTTTCTGGCGCCCTGTGGGCAGCGGATCGCCGGTGGTGTGTCTTCATGGAGACCTCTTTCGCGACCCCGATACCACAGTGCTTACCACCAGTGATTACCGCGATCGCTTGCGCTTTGATTCGGCCTATTCGACCTTCCTGAGGGCAGTCTTCGCGACGAACTCCGTGCTTTTTTTGGGTTTTTCTTTCAGTGATTTTTATCTCAACGAGTTGCGGGCGCAGATTCTTTCGCTCTTCGGGCCCAACCAGGACGGCGTGGTGACCTCCTACGCGCTCATCGATGATGTGGGCGACCGCGATGTTGTGGAGTACTTTCGGAGACATGAAGGGATAGAAATCCTCACCTATGCCACAAAGGGGAGGGGGCACGCGCCCTTTGACAGCTTCTTGGAGCGGCTGCATCAGCGCACCAACCCGAAGCACGTGCTCGGCCAACGTTTGCACCACCGCCGGGTGCTCTGGGTGGATCCCCACCCCGAGCACAACCCAGAGGGGGTGAATTACCTTTCCGACGCCGCGACCACCGCGGGTGTGGACTTCGAGCTGGTTTTCTGTCAGGCGGAGGACGATAGCGCCTTCACCGAACATGCGCTGACGTTGCTGGATGAAGGGCGTTTGGCCGGGCAGCCTTTCGACCTGGTGATTTCGCATTGGGGTCATGACGCCGAGGGGGACGCTGAGGGCACGCTCTGCTCACGTGCGGAGCGTCTCTTGGCAGAGATGCATCAGCGTGGGCTGCGTGTGCCCGTGGTCATCTTTTCAGCCCCGGATTTTGCCAACGAAAACAAGCCCCGAGCGCTAAGGGCTGGGGCTGTGGCCTTCACATGCCGCTGGTCGGAACTCTGCCACACCATCGACGAGATCGTGGGCCCCGTGTGGGGGCAATGAGCAGAGCGACCTGACTTTCCCCGCTCACGTAAGATAAAATAGCAGTAGATGGTGTAACCCAGACCTCCCGTGGGGATTGAAGCCACAGGAGGTGCGATCCGTGCCAGCCATGACTTTGACGTCTTCATCGAGCCCAGCGCCGCTGGAGCAGAGCAGTGACCTTGTGAGCCTGGCTCGCGGGGGGGACCGCCAGGCTATGGGGCTGCTTTATGCGCAGCACCGAGAGCTTATGTATCGCTACGCCTTTCGTATGTTGCGCTGCGAGGCTGCCGCCAAGGATGTGGTGCAGGAGGCGTTCACTCGGGCCCTGGGGGCCATCGGTCGCACTCGCGAGCCCTTGCATTTTCGTGCCTGGATCATGCGCATCGCCATCAATCTCTGCCTCAAGCAGATCGCTCGACGGCGTCGTTGGGTTGGCGAGGGGCGCCACGAGGTTGTGGCTCCAGCGAGCGGAAACCCCGAGCGTATCCACGGACACAACGAAGTGGCGGGCGTAGCCCAGCGCGCACTTCAGCGCCTCCCTCCGCGTTATCGTCAGCTGCTGCTCCTGCGCGAAGTGGAGGGGCTGAGTTACAACGAGCTGGCCAAGAGTCTTCGTTCCACCCATGGGCGCATCAAGGTTACGCTTCATCGCGCGCGGGTACGTCTTGGGGCTGAAGTCTTCGCCGAAAAGCTCCTGCTGGACCCCGAGACACGTTCAGAGGTTAGCTGTGAGGCACTGAGCAGCCTGCTGCGAAGTGTCGCCTCTCATCGCAAGCTCGTGCGGCATCTCGAGTGCTGCCCGGCGTGCAAGGGCGAGCAGCGCTCGTCGAAGGCGATTTTGGCGTTGTTGCCGCCAGTGGCCGGGGAAAACTGGCCCGAGCTTGGCGCTTCCAACGCTCCCGGGTCTGCAGGGTCACGCCAGGCGCGTCGAGGGCAAGAGGCCTTGGGCGTTGTGCTTGTGCTGGGAGTGGCCGTGGCAGGCTTGGCTGTGGCGCTTCATCTCTGGCATCAGCCTCGAAATCTTCCCAAGTCCAACCTTCCCAAGTCCAACCTTCCCAAGTCCAACCTTCCCAAGTCCAACCTTCCCAAGTCCAACCTTCCCAAGGGTGTTGTTGTGAAGGATCCAAGTCGAGGGTCAACGTCTTCGCACACCTCTCGCCACACTTCGTCGCAGCGGGCTCACCTGCAACGAAGGCAGGGGTCGACGAGCAGACCTGCGCGATCGCCGCTGCGATTGAAAGTTCAGCCCTCCATGCGGCAACTGTGGGTGCGTCGCGGCGCGTCGCGCAAGATGCTCAACAAGCCTGGGGACCTTCACCCGGGTGATATCCTGCAGCCGCGTGGCGTACGAGTGGTGGGTTTGCGCTTTTCGGGTCACCAATGGGTGGCGTTCAACCAACGCGTGCGCCTCGAGGCGGTGTCTACTGAGCGAGACGAGACGATCACACCCCGCGTGATGCTGCTGAGAGGTCGCCTGCGGGCGCGGGCGTCCCGGCGTGGGGGTGGCCTCGAGCTGCGCGCAGGTGTGTTGCGGGCGCGGATTGGTGCGGGGGTGATGCGCATGCGGCGTGTGGGGATGGCGATCTGGATTGAGGCTATCGACGGCACCGTCACACTAAAAGGGCAGGGCACGCAGCGGCACCTCGCGCCTGGCCACGGCATTCGCTTCGCCTCAGGTGTCTTTGGACCGACGCAGACGCTCCTCCCAGCCCCTCGTCGTCTGCGGCCCGCTTCCGCGCGTGGGGTGCTGCCGCCTTCCCTCAGCTGGGATGCTGTGGCTGGCGCTGAGGGCTATCTGCTGCGCCTCGCCGGTGACACCGACTTCATCACTCTGCGCCATGAGGTCCGCATCCAAGAGCGGACCTTCACGCCCCATCGTCTGCGCCCAGGCGGCACCTTCTGGCAGGTGGTGCCCTTGGCCGGCGGTCAACAGGGCATGCCCTCCAAGATATTTCGCTTTCAGGTCACACGCCGCTGAAACCTTCGCGCTCCCTGCGGATTGAAGGGAGCAGACGAAGGAGGCGTGTTCATGGTCAGCCACTGGCGACGGTTCATTCTTACAACCACACTCGGGTTCATCACGGTCATCATGATGGCTTGGATCCCTCCATCTTTGGCGCAAGAGGGAGGCAACGTGCGTCTGCAGCCGCAGCGGCTGGCCATGGATTCCCAAGGGCTGCTCACCCTCGATGCGTCTCAAGTATTGCCCCATGGGGATCCCAGCTTTGGGCTGGTGCTTAGCTATGCACGTCAGCCTCTCGTCTTGCAGAGCGCCACTGCGCGTTACCAGGTAGATCACGCGCTCCGGGGGCAATTTCAGGGCGCGTTCGGTTTGTGGGGGCACCTCGAGATGGGCCTCTCGGTGCCGCTGGCCATGTGGAAGGGCACCGCCCAGCCTGGTGCGCTTCCCGCCGAGGACGAGAGCGAGGTGACCGCCCAGGGGGTCGGCGATCTGCAGCTGCACCTCAAGTGGCGCCTGCTAGATACCTCACGTTCCACGTTTGGTTTGGCCGTGCTCACGTCCTTTTCGCTGCCCACGGGGGATGGCGAGGCGTTTCTTGGCGAGGGGGCTTTCGCCATCGCACCCCGCCTGGTCCTCGACATGCGAGCATGGCGTCGGCGTGTGCATGGTGTGCTCAATGTGGGTGCTCACCTTTACCCCTCGGGGTCCCCTCGGTGGCAGCAAACGCGCCTCTGTGATGGCGTCCCGTGTGGCACCGGGCGCCTCATGGATGGGGGGCATAGCGTCACTTGGGGTGCTGGCCTCTCCGTGGCCGTGATCCCCAACCGCGTGGCCCTCTTTTCTGAGGTCTTTGGCCAGCTCGGTACCCGTGGTTTTCTCGACTTCAGTCGCTTGCATTCGGCCCATGAGGCGGTGGTGGGGTGCAAGCTCTACCTCGCGTCTCGCTCGTACCTTGTGCTAGCGGTGGGCCGTGGGCTGCACGCCAGCGCCGCCAACCATCAAGTAGGATCGCCAGCGCTCTCGACGTATCTCGGTTTCATCTTCGAACCCGCCATGGGCGATGGCGATGGTGACGGCCTGGCCGATGACGTGGACGCCTGCCCCACTCAGGCCGAGGATATGGACGACTTCGAAGACGAGGACGGTTGCCCCGACGATGACAACGACCGCGACAAGATCCTCGATGCCGACGATCGTTGCCCCAACGAAGCGGAAGACTTTGATGGTGATCGAGACGGCGACGGTTGCCCTGAGGGCGGCGGTGGCGATCGTGACGGCGATGGCATCCCCGATGAGCACGATAAATGCCCCGACGATCCTGAAGACAAGGATGGCTTCGAAGACGCGGACGGCTGCCCGGATTTGGACAACGATAAGGACGGCATCCTGGACACCGACGACCTTTGCCCCAACCGTCCCGAGGACAAAGATCGCTTTGAGGACAATGACGGCTGCCCTGACCCTGACAACGACAATGACGGCATCCTCGATGGTGACGATCGCTGTCCCCTCGTGCCCGAGACCGTCAACGGTTATCAGGACGAGGATGGTTGCCCCGATAAGGTCGTCATGTTTGGCAAGGGCAAGCTCTTGGTGCTGCAGCGCATCTTCTTCGAGACCAACCTCGCGGTGATCAAAAAGCAGAGCTACCCAACGCTGGACGCGGTGGCGCGCAGTCTCAAGGACAACGAGTGGATTCGGTTGCTGGAGGTTCAGGGGCACGCCGATGAGCGCGGGAGCAAAGCGCATAACCTACGGTTGACGTGGGCACGGGCCAAGGCCGTCTACACGTATCTGTGTGGGCGAGGGGTCAAGGCCAAGCGTCTGCGTTGGCGCGGCTATGGGGAGTCTCGGCCGCGAGAGCGAGGGCACACCCCCGAAGCGTGGTCGGTCAACCGGCGGGTGGAGTTTGTGATCATCAAGGGGCGCTAAGCGCGCGGAGGGCTTTGGGAGCAGTGGCTACTCTAGCCGTAGTTTCACGGATACGGCCTACCGTGCGGTTTCTATCTTGCTATTAATATTTGCAAATGTAGTTGGCCTGCTGTTTGCAGCGTGCAGAGGCGATGCACTATTTGAGATCAGCTTGCGTTATCGGTGTCGTGCTTATAGCAGCGACGTCTTCCGCACAGGCTCAGGGTGACTTTCTGCTGAGGTCCTTTGCTCTCGGTGGGCTGAAGAGCGCTCGCAATCTTCGAGAGTTCAGCCTGGTGACAAACAAGAGGCCCCTTTCGAACCTCCCCGCCACACACTTCGCCCTCGCGGGGGACCGACAACTGTGGAACAAGACCCTGCAGCGCTTCGCCGCTGAGGTGACCGTTACTCCGCAGCACAATGGGCGCAAGGGGGCCATCACCAAATCTCAGGCCCAAGAACTCGTGGACCAGATTCGTATGCATCCCAAGTTGGGCTTGGGCAAGCTCACAAATAGCCAATCTATCGCTCACTCCGGCCCTTGCAACGCACGGGCTTTCGCCCTTGGCCTTGAGGCCAAGCGCTGGGGGCTAGAAGGTGGGGCGCTGAGAAATTTCTGGGCGGCCATCAGTGGGGTGAACAACGCACATTTTCATCATGTGGCGTTGGGCATCAAAGCTGAGGAGGGCAGGGCAGCCGGGGGCTTCTGGGTCATCGATGCTGAGCACTCAAAGCCGCTCACTTTGCCCCAGTGGATGGAGCAGGCGGCGAAGCGGTCGCAATTTGGTGGCAAAGCCCCGCTCTTCGCTGTGACCGAAGCGACTCGCCTCGATGTGCTAGAGCCAGGGTCACAGAGTATCAACAAGCTCTTGTCCATGGGCGAGGACACCTATCGCGCTGCCTGGGACGTGCACCAGCAGCGGGTACGGAACCAGGGCGCTTACGATTACTCGCTGCTTCCTCAGTAGTCTTCACGCACTCACCGCTCGGGTTTTCGTCCACCTTCTGATAAAATCTACCCATGGTGCGTTTGAAGCAGGTGCAGTGTTTTGTCACCCTGACGGTGGCGCTGACGGTGGCGTGTGCACCGGCGGCGCACCAAGGTTCGCACACCCCCACACAACCCAAAAAGAGCCGCGAGAGTGTCGCGGCGTTGGGCGTGCGTTGCCTCAAAGAGCACGCCGCGGCGAAGGCGGCGCTGAACGCGGCGGATTACCCACGCGCGGCTGATGCAGCCGAGCGGTTGATGGGTGTCTACCAAAGTCTAGCCCAGCAGCTAGGCAACGCAGCGGCTCGCGCCGACGCCTGCGGCACCACCGCAGAAGAGACGGTAGGGCAGGTAGCGCAGACCCTTCACGTCAAGACGCCGTCCACGGAGCGCGCGCTGAAGATCTTGATGGCGTGGGTGTCCGCCTTTGCCCACCGAGCGCGTGACATCCCTGCGGTGCTGGTGTTGGTGAAGATGCTCGAAGAGCGCAAGCTCTGGCGGGATGCTGCGCGCGCCTATGCGCGGGTGGCGGCCCTCGAGCCCGTGAGAAAACACGCTCGTGCGGCTGCCCACGCCGCTGTCGCCATGTGGTCCCGTGTGCGCGCCACAGCGAAGGACACGCCCCGAGGCAAGCGGCCGCTGACCGTAGACGAGCGCGATTATCTCAAGGCCGTGGATAAGCTCCTCTCACTCGAGGGGAAGACCAAGCTGCGCGCTGAGTTGACCTTCCGCAAAGCACAGCTGCTCGACAGCGTGGGTCAATCGCAGGCGGCGTTTCCGCTTTGCGAGGCTGTGGTCACTCAGTATGAGCGTTCGTCCGTCGCGCCCTATGCGGCGCTTTTGTTGCTCAACATCCTCTCGGAGCAAAAGGCTGAGGCGCGCCTGGTGAGCTGGGTTCAGCGGCTCTCCAAGAGGCGCCGGTTGGCTCGAGGAGAGTTGGGCAGAACGCTGCGAACCTTCCGTTTGCATGCCATGCGCGGCAAGGCGCAGAAAGAAGCAGACGCCGGGCACTACAGAGCTTGCGCCAAGCTCTATCTCAAGCTGGCTCGCGCGCGAGGGGAGAAGCGTGGCGATCTCGCCCTCTACAATGCCGCGGCCTGCCAACAATCAGCGGGTGACCTGCCTCACGCTGTCGCCACACGTAAACGTTTGGCAGCGCGCTTCCCCAAGTCGAATTTGGCCCCCAAGGCGATGCTACAAAACGGCAGGGCGCTCATGACCTTGGGCAAGGCCGCCGCAGCGTCACGCTGCTACGAGCGCTTCGCGCGTCGCTACCCCAATAACCCCGGTGCTTCCGGGGCCTTGGTCCAAGCGATCAATGCTCGGCTAAAGGCCGGCCAGAAAAAGCAGGCCCGCGCCTTGCTTAAGCGCATGAAGCCCTACGCGGCGCGCTATCCTCAGCTGATGGAAGAGGCGCGAAAGGCCATCGATGGCACCCGATCAGCGGACGGACTCGATGCCACCGTGACGCCGGGGAAGTGAAGCTGACTGAGAGCGAAGAGCAACCATGCTAGCCAGTGTGGCGAGCCGTCTTTCCCATTGGCTTCAGCCATACGCAGGTAACCCACCGTTGTTTAACCCATATGCGATTGGCATATGGGTTGCATTTGCCTCCGTGTATGTTTGTTAGCGCAATCTCTTGGGTGTTGTTCGTGGTTCTCTCCGGAGCCACCGCGGTGGCCGCGCCCGGGCGCCAGCTGGTGCCTGTTAAGATAGCAAAGACGCAGCAACAGAGACGTCACGCTCAGAAACCAGCCGTCATCAAGGCGCGCAACGCCTTGGCTGGGCGGATCCGCGCCGCACGGTTGGTTCAACGCGCATCCACGCGTGGAGAGTTGGGTAGCAAGTTTCTACGCGGGTTGTTCCTGAAGCTCCACCCAGACCTCGTCGCAGGAGATGCTCGCAGCGCTGGTCTGCCCGACAACTACCAACGGTCATTTTTTACCTCCATCTTCAAGCGCGCGAAGAACATCAAAGAGGGCAAGAGGGTCAAACCCTATGTGGTGCGGGGGGCGGCGGCGCGTGCGGTTCGGATGGAGGGGGTCTCGGAGGCACTGTCGGGTTTGGAGGTTGAACTGCGACAAGCGCGAAGAAGCAACACCTTGGACAAGGTCGTTGAGCACCTCTTTGCCTTTCGTGATGGATTACCCAAGAACTGGGCGCGCTTCTCGTCAATGGCTTCTGAGATCAGACGAGTTGAAAGTGAAATCAAGGCCCGATTTATCGCCGACCTGAGCCAGGAGGCGAGCACACTGGTCTCACGGATCAAGACTCTGATCAAGAGCGGTCGGATCGATGCCATTGTTGCCTGTGAATTGACCCATGTCGGGCTCTCCGCGCGCGTGCCGCAGCAATGGCGCAAAGAGGGCGCGAGCTTGTTGCGTGAGGTCAAGAACATGGCCAAAGAGCTTCAGCGATACCGAAAGGGTGCCGAGAAGCGCCTCACAAAAGCCAACACCCAGGCGAAAGGAATCGAAAAGAAGCTGGCACGGTGGAAGGAGCACAAAGCTAGGCGGCGAGGGGCTATGGATGCCTACAGCGAATTGGCTCAGTTGGATCGACAATTTGAAGAGTTGATTCGGGACCTTCCTGCAGGCTGGGACGAAGTGGCTCCTGAGGGCATGGTGAAACGAGTCTCTGCGGTCCGCGAAGTGCTCAAGGAGAAGCAGGAGATCGTTGTGGGAGCGCTGGGGAACGCCAATCTGCGACTTGGCGAGATTTACCAGGCGATTGGCTTGAAGAACTGGGATCTGAACTATGGCAGTGAGCGTGAGAAGCTGGGCCTGCTCTTTGGTGAGTCCCAAAGTATTCGCAGTCGAATGAGGGGCGCTTATGCCTCCTTGTATTGGCGTGCATATGTCAAGTCGGTGGGGGGCAGGCCTCGGGGGCTTAACGACTGGGAGGCCGTGGAAAAGCTCGTGTGGAAAATCGTGAAACCCTTTGGTCACGGTGATATTGATTATGCTCACATCGTCGCGGGTCTTGAGGCGGTCTACGAAAAGTCGTTGAAGACGAGGTGATGTGGGGCGAAAGATCGTCAACGTCCGCGCCGTGTAGTAGACGCCGTAGCTGCTTTCCAACTATTCCACAGATCGTGATCGCGGCTCTCTGCACCCTTTGGTTGGGCTGCTCAAAGAGCGAAGCGACGGGCGCACCGAAAGGCTGCACTTTTTCGACACCCTACGAGGTGAATGAATCGTTCACGACCTAGTTGTCGCCCTTTCTTCCGAAAAGTGCCAAGTCATGCCCTCGAAAGCCGCTACAACTGATTGTGTACCCGTTTTCTGCACCCAGGCTAGCCTGTTTCCCCCCATCGCGATATCGTCCCGCCATGCGGAATTCTATCGTTCTAGTTGGCCTCTTGACGGTGACAGGTGTGGCTCATGCTGTGCCACCCACAGGCGTTCCTGCTCCGCTCCAGCCCTGGGTTCCTTGGGTGCTCGAGCAAACAGGAGAGGCTGCGTGCCCCTTTCTTCACGCCAAAAAGGCGCGTCAATGTGACTGGCCTAGCAGCCTGACCCTCAGCCTTGGCAAGGGAGGCGGGGGATTCGAGCAGGCCTGGAAGCTCTACCGTAAGGGGCTCATTCCCCTGCCAGGTGACGCCAAGGCGTGGCCTCAGGAGGTGCGCGTCGATGGGCGTGTTGCGCCAGTGGTGGACAAGAGCGGCAGGCCCCATCTCGTGGTGCCGGCCGGAGCACATCGCGTCAAGGGGCGCTTCATCTGGGATGCTCTACCCCAGGTCTTGCGCGTGCCCACAGCCACGGGCCTGGTGGCGCTGGCCCTCGATGGCAAGGCCGTGCCCTTTCCCCGGCGTGACGCCGAGGGAGGGCTGCTGCTGAGCAGCGCGCCTACCATCACCGGGGAGAAGCAGCGGCTCGACGTGGTGGTGCACCGCAGAGTGGAGGACGAGATCCCCATGGCGGTGACGACTCGGATCAAGCTCGACGTGGCTGGTGCTGGGCGTGAGGTTGTTTTGGGCCAAGCGCTGCTGCCAGGCTTCGTTCCCATGGCCCTCGATAGCAAGCTCCCTGCGCGTCTGGAGGCTGGTGGTAAGCTGCGCATCCAGGTGCGGCCAGGCAAGTGGGAGCTGTTGATTCAATCGCGCCAAACGAAGAAGAACGATCGCTTGCAGCTACCCAAGGGCGGCGAGAACTGGCCGACCGAGGAGATTTGGGTCTTCGTGCCCAGACCCAAGCTGCGTTTGGTGGAGGTTGGTGGAGTCGGGCCTGTTGACCCTCAGCAGACCACCCTGCTTGACGCGTGGAAGCGTCACTCCAGCTATCGCGTGCTCGCTGGGCAGGTGATGACGCTCGAACAACGACGACGCGGCGATGCTGGCACGGCCCTCGATCAACTCAAGCTCCAGCGTACCCTGTGGGTGGACTTTGATGGCAAGGGCTTGACCATCGCTGATGCGCTCTCGGGCACGCTCCAGCGCGCGCTTCGTCTGGAGATGCAGAGCGACACCAAGCTGGGTCGTGTGGCCTCTGGTAACAAAGACCAGTTCATCACCCAGCATGGAAAATTGGTGGGGGTGGAGCTGTCTCGTGGGCCTGTGAACGTGGCTGCAGAGAGCCGTTATGAGCATGGGAGCGGGGATTTCCCGGCCGTGGGGTGGAACCACGATGTGCAGTCTCTCTCAGCCACCCTGCACTTGCCGCCTGGGTGGCAGCTCTTCTCCGTTTCGGGCGTTGACAACGCCCCTGGAAGCTGGATTGGCCGCTGGACGCTGCTCGATATGTTCATGGTGCTCGTGCTCGCCCTCGCCCTCGGTCGCCTCTTCGGTTGGAAGCTGGGCGTGCTCGCCTTGGTGACGCTGGTGCTGACCTTCACCGAGGGAGACGCGCCGCGCTGGATCTGGCCCTTCGTCATCGCCTTCGAGGCCCTGCGCCGTGTGTTGCCCGGAGGATGGTTCCAGAAGATCGTCGTCGGGGTGCAGCTTTGCTGCGTCTTGGGGCTCTTGGCCATCAGCATCCCTTTCGTCTTGCAGCAAGTCCGTCAAGGCATGTATCCCGCGCTGGAGCACCCTTATCGCAATATCGAGAGCGGCGTGAGCGGCTACCGCCCATCGGGTCGTCTCTTGAGTCTCTCCAAAGCGGCAGACCAAACGGTCCAGGTCGCCCAGGAGATCTCCAAGAAGGAAGACGAGAAGTACACGGACAGACGGGGGGGCAAGAAGTGGCGCAGCCGCCTGCTGCGTGGGAATAACGTCGCCTACGGCAGCGACGTGGGTCGAGCCTTGCAGCAAATGGTGGACCCCAACGCTGTGGTGCAGACAGGCCCGGGCCTGCCTGGCTGGAGCTGGAATCAATTTTCCCTGCGCTTTAATGGCCCGGTTCGTAAGGCCGAGCGCGTGGGCCTGTTGTTGCTCTCGCCCGCGCTCAATTTTGTCCTGGGGTGTGTGCGCGCAGGGCTGATGGTGGTCTTGCTCTTCTTGCTCTTCATCGTGGC
>JAFCZD010000832.1 GCA_019314525.1 Deltaproteobacteria bacterium | reverse complement strand
GCTGTGAGGGTGTAGGATCACGTTTCAAGGCTGGCTTGGGCATAACAACACTCTTCGCACCACCATGTCTTAGGGCTGCCTGGGCGAAGATGGTGTTGCGAAAGCTCATATCGCCCCCTGCGCCACGGGGCAGCGGGGTGTAGGTCCCCCCGCTGAGCTTCGCGATCTTCCGGAAAATCTCCGCGCCCCCTCGAATGCCGGTGCAGCCGATAGCGTGGATGGCCACGCCCGCCTTCTTCGCACGCTGCGCTTCCACCCGCCAATGAAATTCACCTCGCTTGCTTGGGGGCGCATCGCCGATCAAGAAGATCATCTTGCGCGCAGTGGGGCGCCACTTCTGTTTGACGGCGTGGTGCAGGGCGAGGCTCACGTGCTCGGGCCAGTCACCCCCACCCCCAGCGCTGGTGCGCATCAAGACCTTGTGGATGGCGTCCAGGTCACGAGTCAGCGGTGTAACCTTAACGACATAGGAGTCGCCCTTGTCGCGATAGCGCACCAACGCCAAGCGCAAAGAGGGCGCAGGCTTCGCGAGGACGACCCCGTTAGCCATATCCCACACCAGGCGGCGTACCAGGCGGATCTCATCGCTCATGGAGCCCGTGGTGTCCAACGCGAAGACGATATCAATGACCTCAGGGGCGGCGGCGTGGCCCATGGGGCTAGGGCCTGAGAGCAACACCACCACACAACAGGTTCGTGAGATAGCACGCATCATCTCATACCTCTCTTTGCAGTCTTAGCGGCGAGGGCGACCACAGCGAGCACCTTGCTCGGCCCGCTGTAGCGCTCCACGTCAACTTCCGTGGGGTGACCATCCTCGAGGGTCAACACAACGGAGCCATGGGCTGATTGTTGACTGCTGCCTCGACGCAACGCGTGCTGCAAGAGGCCCCGACGTTCTGCAACCCCCGTAGGGAGAGGCTCACGACGGAGGAGCACCACCAAACGCAGGGGCTGACCATCGAAGGTGTAGCGCTGGTGAGGGGCTGGTAAGGCATAGGCCCACGCCCCTCGCACCTCACCGGTCTGCTCTGGCGCAGGGTAAAGCAACGAGAGCTCTCCCTGTGGCGAGACCGTGCCCACCAGCAGATGCCCGGCCTGCTCGGGCTGGAGGGTCAATTGCACACGATCGCCCATCCGTAGCGCAACGTCTCGGCTCAGAGCGCGTGGAGCACCATCGGCTTGCTCTCGCTCCACCAAGAGGGCCAAGCGTAAGTGCAAGGCAGGTGCCCTCGTGGCTGGCCGTGGTTGCTGCGGCGCCTGGACAACACGCCAGATGCCCACTCCCACGAGGACAGTGCTCAAGACGGTACAGCTAGCAAAAATCAGGTTACGAACCATCATTGTCCACTCCTAGGTGTTCGGAAAGCTCGCCGAGGACCAGGTCTAGCTCCGCCACGCGCGCTCTGAGCAAGCGCCGGGTGCTCCGTGCGCTGCCCTCTTGAGCGCTGCCCTCTTCGCTCGCTCCAGCTGCAGCTGAGAGTTCCCTCCAGCTCGAGGCCAAATGCCTCACATGGGCGGCGCCAGCCAGGAGCGCTTGCTCTGTGGCCTCAACCTCCGCCTCGATGCGCGCCAGCGCGGCACCATGGGACGCGCAGAGAGCGCGCCGGGTGGACAACGCATCCACGACCTCCACCAATTTGTTCACGACGAGTTCATCGGTGGCTGTCAGGAGCCGTTGCCTCTTCGCCACCAATTGCGCATCAATGCGGCTCTCGTCCAGGGCCGCAAGGTGCGCGCGACGCCAGGCCGCGAGCCGCGAAAGCTCGAGGCTACGGCTGATGGCGCGTGCGCAGAGCAGCCGCAGTGAACAGAGTTGCTGACGCAAATCCTCAGGGGCCACGGCCAGTGTGTTCAACATATCCTCGGCGGCGTCGGCCAGAGGCTCGAGGTTCGCCTCCATAATTCGTCGTTCAGAAGCGCGAAGCGCGGCGCGCAAGCGTGGCCAACGTGGCGTCAATGCTAGCGCTCCCCGGCGACGAGATCTGTCGAGCAGCAGCATCGCACCCAAACCGTTCACACCCACCACACCCAGCGCCAAGAGCGCCTGACCCGCTCCAGCGAGGCTCACGCCAGCGATAGCAGCCAGCCCCAAGAGCGAAAGTTCACGCCAAAGTAGCCGCCCCACCTCGGCCAGATAGATGCCTGCCATCATGGCTCTCATGTTCCACCTCCAGTTCGCATGAGTCGCGCCCGCAACAAACCACGGCGGGTCCCAATCCACACCTCACCCGATCGATGGGTCTCAACGATGGCCGTCACATCACGGGAGGGCAGGCCGTGACGGAGAGAGAAGCGTCGCCAGCCCCCGCCATGGCGAACGACCAGACCACCCGCCAGGGTGCCGAAGAGCAGCAGATCACCCACGCGTGTCGCCCCTTGTGCGTTGATCCACCCACACGGCAAACCTCGCGCTTCAACGAAGCGTTCGCTCCCACGGGCGCTCTTGGCGATGGCCGCCAAGCCGCCATCGTAGGTGCCCACCCAAAGGCGACCGGCTGGACCACCCACCAAGGCCGTCACCCAGTCATCAGGCAGCTCACCCGCGATGGCCGTTTTCACCGACCATCGCCCGCCCTCCA
>JAFCZD010000238.1 GCA_019314525.1 Deltaproteobacteria bacterium | reverse complement strand
TTTGCATCCTGATCGCAATGAATGCCTTGCCGAAAGCAGCGAAAGGACCTGAGCGGACCAAGCAGCACATCAAGGTTGGGGTCCGGATCGTAAAGCGCCACGCGGCGGGCCGAACAATCGTCTTCGTCGGTGATGAAGAGCACGATCAGCAGCGCCTCAGGTCGCATGAATCCAGGGTTGATCATCAAGGTTGGGTCCAAGGCCCGTCGAGCCGACTCAAAAGGCTGCTCGAAGCCGCAGCCATCGGTCCCCAGGGTCGCGATGCAGGAGAAGGCCTCGATGACGCGGTCGAGGGGGTGGTCGGCGCCCGCTGGGATATTGCTGGCGGAGCCATCATAGGCGATCCAGTTGTCTGTTGGCGCCGTGCATCCACTCGTGCGCGGGATGGCTTGAAGCTCCCCGTTGTCCCCTCCGGGGGAACAACCGTAGCGGGCTCCGGAATAGGGACCCGATCCCAAATCCGTGCTGACGATCCCGATATGCAGGTCCGGGGTGTTGCAGCCTGAGGTGTCGTCCACCTCACAGGGTTTGCCGCTGCCGTCTGGCCCAAGGGCGTGACGGCGCAAGCCATCGAGGAGCAATGGAAACTGGGAGACCAGCCTGGCCTGGTTGAGTGCCATGGTGCCCGAATTGTCCACCACCACGAGGATGTCCAAAGGCTTGCCTTTGGGTGGTAGCGGCGGCAAATCGATGCTTCCAACATCCACAGGATCGAGGTCGAGGCGCACTGACCCAAGCTCGATCACCGGCGCAGCATCAAAGGGATGAATGAGGTCATTGGTGAAGGATAAATCATGAGGGAGGCCCACATCGGGCGGGAGCATGTCAACAGTGCCGTCCAAATCAGGTGGGCGGGCATCGGTGTTGGTGTCCGCGTTGCTGTCCCCGTTGTGTATGCCCTCGGTGGCGGATGCATCGACGAGACCCTCGCCGTGGCCGCCATCGTCCACCTTTGGGTCCTTGCTACAGCCGAGAAACAAGAGCAATGCGATGGAAAGCACCCAAGGGGTCAGCTTGAACTTCATGATAGGCCTCCGTTCGTGGAGCATTATCGTCCTCTTGGCTATTTTCAATAGTTTTGGTGACTGGCAACCTTCTTGGCGAAGATCCCTAACGCTGACCGCCAAGACGTGGAGAGGTTCCTGGGCGTCGCCCCCGCATCCGCAGGCTCTGCCAGGCTGGAGGTGCCGCTCTTCGTTTGGCGGCCAAAGGTCGGCTGGTGGAAAGTTGCTGGATCCACGCGCGAATGGGATCGGCTTTGCTCTTGGCCCACTCGAAGCGAGTCTGGGACGTCCGCGCTAAGCGCGCCTCCATGGAGTCGAGGAGTTTACGGTGAAAGAGCCACACGTGGTGACGCTTGGCGCGCCCAGCAGCGAAAGCTTCGGCGGTCTCGTGGCCCCACCGCCAGGGGTTGTCCGCCTGGGGGTCTTGCTTACCTGGCGCACCCCACAGCTTTAGCGGCAACGCGTAGGCTGATTTAGCGGGCATGCCCAAATAGTCCCCAAAGTCGACCAAATGGCCCTCTGGTGTGCCCTGCACCGCGAAGCCAGCGTTGATGCCATAGTGCTCGAGCAGCGCACGTTGTCGACCCAAATCTCCACTATTCGCCAAGCCGCGACGGTGGGCCTGCCGCAGATAGAGTGCTGCTGGCGCACGTGAGCCGTCGCCCTGCTTGATCGAGAAGCCAGCGCTAATCACAGCATAGGAGTTGACAGTGGTACGCCCAGAGGCCGCGTGCTTCTGCACCTTGTTGACCATGCGCTCATAGGAAAACTCGCGCAGGGCTTCACCAAGGGTCATCAGCCCGTTGCAGTGGCTACAATGATTGTTCTTGCGTTTGGGCATTTTGGCGAAGCCGTTGCCCTTGCTGTCGATGAGCCCCAGCTTGTGCTGCGAATCCGCAGGGTCGAAGACCTCAAAGACAAGCCCGCGACCATAGGCACGAGGGCGATGAGCCTCTCGCGCCCCGCCGCGAGTGCTGATGCTTTCGTTGAAGATCGTCTGCTGCGTCTGAGCTGAGGAAACGAACGCGACCTGGGCGAGGAGCCAGCGGTCAATCTCGGCGTTCGTGATCTGCCGCCCTGCGAAGAAATCCCGCCGGATCGCGCCATAATCAGCGAGGGCCACTTTGGCGTGAGCGAGATGCTCTACCCGCTCGGCCTGGGGCAGGAAGCGTTGCTCACCCACGCGCGGGACATAACGGGTGATGGTGTAATCACTGATAGAACGCAGAGGTTGCACCCCATCGAGCCCGTCAGCCTTGGCAAGGCGAGCCAAGGAGAGGGTGCAAAGCAGGCAGCAAAGGGTAGCAAAAACACGCATGGATCTAACTTGAACGCAAGATCCAGACCACTCAATGGGATGGCGAGGTGGCTTTCATTACAGATACTTGGAGAAACATCTCTGTTGCCGGCGCCTGCTCAAGCCAATGAAGATCAGCGAACGGCGAATTTATCTAAGGCAGCGTTGAGGCCCTTGGCTTTATCCTCGTTGGACATCTCGAGCCCAGCGTTGGTCATCTGATCGTAGCGTGGTGCGTCCGGGTTCACGTAGAAGAGCCCGATGGGCAACACATCCGTGCGATCGCCGAGTTCGCGCGCCTTGTTAATATCCGTTGGATCGTGCTCGACTTGGTTCTTGAAGGCCTTGTCGATCTTTGGATCTACCGGCACGCCCTTGTCGTGCTTCATCAACAGGACCTTCTCGGGATTGCGGCGCCACTCGTCATGCAGGTCCGCCGTGTAAGCGGTGCAACGCTGCATCACCCGCACGATGCCCAAGCCCTTGTGTTTGTAGGCGGCTTGGAGCGTCGCCTTCAAATGCTGAGGCTTCCAATCAACAGTCTGGGCAAGAAAGGAGAGGTTCGTCATGCCCAACGTGGCCTGGATTGGGTTCATCGGTGGCAAAATCGCCCCGTGGGGGTGCGTCTTGGTCTTGAGCCCCAGGGGGCTTGTTGGCGAGGTCTGCGCCTTGGTCAACCCATAGATCCCGTTGTCGAAGATCGTCAGGGTCATGTCCATGTTGTAGCGCACACCGTGGATCCAATGACCGGCGCCGATGGAAAAGAAATCCCCATCACCGCTAGAAACAAAGACCTGCAGTTCAGGCCGGCGGGCCTTAACACCACAGGCCACCGGCATGGCGCGACCGTGGAGGCCGTGAAAACCATAGGTCTTCATATAGTGGGGAAAGCGGCTCGAGCAGCCAATGCCAGAGACGAAGACCGTCTTATGCGGCGGTAGCTGCTCTTCGGTGCAAATCCGCTGTATCGCAGCCAACACGCCATGGTCGCCGCAGCCAGGGCACCAGCGCGCGATGCCGCTTTGGTAGTCGGAGAGGGTGAAAAGATGTGGAGCTTTGACTGGGGTGGTGGACTCACTCATCGGAGACCTCCTTCGCTCAAGCGGCGGACAATCTCATCGTAGATGAGGCCGGGGCGGATGGGCTGGCCAAAAACATTGGACCAGCAATCGATATCGACGAGGGTATTGGCGCGCAGCCACCACGCGAGCTGCGCGTAGCGGCGGTCCTCACCCAGCTCAACGGGATCGCTGTAGTTGATCTCCACGGTCATGACCTGCTTGAAGCGCTTGAAGATATCCTCGAGCCCTCGGGGCAGTGGGTTGAGGTCACGAAGGTGCAGCGTTGAGACCTTCTTGCCCTCTGAGCGCGCACGGTCCACAGCCTCGACGATGGAACCCAGGGTCGAGCCCCAGCCGACGATAAGCAGATCGCCATCCTCGGCGCCATGCACCTTGGGAGTGGGCAGGTTGTCACGAAACGCAGCGAATTTGCGGCTGCGCATCTCAGAGCTTGTCTGGTTCGTGGACGGATCGTAGGCGACCTTGCTGAAGTTCGTGTGAGCCAGCCCGGTGAGCACATACTCACCACCCACCTGCCCAGGAATGGGGCGTGGCGACATGCCCGTCTTTTCGTCCCAATCGTAGGGAGGCTTGCCTGCCTCCCACTCGCCCTGCTCGAAGGGGATGTTGAATTGCTCGGGCTTGACCTCGGGGCGTGGAAAGGGCTGAACACCCGTGGCCAAGTTGGCATCCGTAAGCACCACCACCAACCCACGAAACTCCTCCGCCATCTGTCGTGCGCGGGGGATGAAGGTAAAACACTCCTCAATGGTCGCGGGGGCGATGACCAACTTCGGAGCGTCACCGGGAGCCCCAAAGATCGCCGCCAGCAAATCGCCTTGCTCCACCTTGGTAGGCAAGCCGGTGGAGGGCCCACCGCGCTGCACCACCACCATCACCAGGGGCACCTCGCTCATCACCGCCAGGCCCATGAACTCTGTCTTGAGCGCCATGCCCGGCCCTGAGGTGACCGTGCATGCCGTACGACCGGCATAAGAAGAACCAATGGCGAAACCCACCGCTGCGATCTCGTCTTCGGCCTGGTGTAGAAAGCCTCCCACCTTGCCCAACGCGTCACCAAGGTAATGCGACACTGAGGTGGCTGGAGTGATGGGATACATGGAAAGAAGGTCCATGCCCGAGGCCATGATCCCGAGGCCTACCGCCTCGTTGCCGTTCATCACCACCAGCTCTTTGGCTCTAGCCTTCGCCTCGATGGAGAAGCGAAAGTCTAGCGTCTCCATGGCATAAGCGTAACCAGCGCGACACAGCTTCTGGTTGCTCTCCACCACTGTCTCGCCCTTGCGCCCGAAAAGATGGTCGATCTCTTCCAGGGCGGTCTCGAGCTTTCGGTCGTAGATCCACACCAACATGCCCAAGATGAACATATTCTTGCCCAGCTTGGGGTTTTTGGTGTGAGCCAGGCATGCCTCCTCGAGAGGCATCTCCTTGACCACAAAGCCCCTATCCGCAAAGTCCACGAGGGCCTTGGCGTATTGAGCCTTGATCTTGTCATTGTTGGAGTCTTTCCACTTATTCTCGAGCAGAATCACCGTGCCAGGCCGATAGGCCTCCTGGTTGATACGCCCATAGAGCACCTGCTCGTTGAACGCCATTACCAGGTCGGCCTGGTCGCCCATATTGGTCATATGCTCTTGACCAAAGCGCACGCGAATGCCGCTGGCGCCAGCTGTGCTGCGGGCGGGTGGTTTGACCTCAGCGGGGATGATCTCCACGGTCCAAACACCATTACCCATTTTGGCATTGAGCGCGGCGAAGGCGGTACCTGCCTTCTGCGCTCCCTCACCGGAATCGCTCACGATTTCAACGATTTGCTCTTCGACGTGGGTCACCTTGACCGACGCCGTTGCTTGGTTGCTCATGTGCTTACCCTGTAGGACTGGGGGTTGAAGATGGCAGGTTAAAGATGGGCGCTCCAAGGCGCGCCCGCTCAAGGTAGGAAGACGATCGAAAAAAGGAATGGTTGTCAGGCTCCAAAGAGCACCCAGGACCCACGCATGGGTCCACCTTCCTGTATTATCTGGTACCGAATTCGTGGCGGATTGTCTTTAAATTTCTAAGAAAAATTCCGTGGCTAAATCTAGGGGGTTACTTCCGCAGCACGGTGGGGTCGAGGTCTAGACCAATGGGACAATGATCAGAACCCCGGACATCAGGCCAAATGAAGGCCCCGCGAAAGAAGCGCATGGTGGCCGGGGCCGCCATGGTGTAGTCGATGCGCCATCCGACGTTCTTCTCACGAACCCCGAAGCGCTGGCTCCACCATGTGTAGTTTTCTCCCTCAGGATTGACATGACGAAAGGCATCCACCCAACCCGCCGCGACCCAGCTATCGAGCTCCGCGCGCTCCTCGGGTAGAAAGCCGCTGGTCTTCTGGTTCTGCTTGGGACGCGCGAGATCTATGGGCCGGTGGGCCGTATTGTAGTCGCCCATGACGACGACCCGCAGCCCTCCGCGTCGCAGCTTCTGCACACGGTCGAAGAGCGCCCGGTAAAACTCGAGCTTGAAGGGCACACGGCTGTTGTCGCGCTCTTTACCGCTACCATTGGGAAAATAGACATTGGCCACCACGAGACGGCCAAAGCGGGCGATCTGCAGCCGACCCTCACTGTCGAAGCGCTCCTCGCCAAGGAGGGTCTCAACGCTATCGGGTGCTTGGCGTGAAAAAAGCGCCACACCGCTGTAGCCGCGGCGCTCCGCGCAACTGAAGAGAGCGTGCCAGCCTATGGGTTCCTTCAGCTCAGCGGCGAGTTGGTCTGGGCACGCACGAACTTCTTGCAGGCCAACGATGTCCGCGCCACAGGTGTCGAGCCAAGCGCATAACCCCACCTTGCGCTCCAAGGCACGGATACCATTAACATTCCAGGAGATGATACGCACAGCTGTCGGGAACGCGACCTAATCGGTCACGGACACCTTGATCATCTGCATGGGCGTCTTGGGACAATCCCCATGACCTGTGGGCGTTGTGGAGAGCTTCTCCACGATATCCCAACCCTCCACCACCTTGCCAAAAACCGGGTGCTTGGAGGGTGTGCCTTTGTTGAACCAATCGAGAAAATCATTGTGTTTGGTGTTGATAAAGAACTGGCTGCTCCCGCTGTTGGGGCTGCCTGTGTTCGCCATGGAGAGGGTGCCCACCTCGTTGGAGATCTTCTGCTCTGGAGGGAACTCGTCCTCGATGCAGCCGTCAGGACCATTGCCGGTGCCAGCCCGGGAACTCGCGGCGTCACGGCTATGAGGGCAACCAAACTGGATCATGAAGTTGTCGATGATGCGGTGGAAGTGCAGCCCATCGTAGAAGCCGCTCTTGGCGAGCTTGACAAAGTTGCCAGCAGTGAGCGGCATCTTGTCGGCGAAGAGCTCCACGGTGAAGGTGCCGAGATTAGTTTCACAGGTCGCTTTTGGATTTGCCATGCCCTTTGCTTAGCAAAAACGGGCGCCGATGTCAGCTCTTGCGGCCAGGTAGGAGCAGACGCAGCCAAGGCCGCTGGCAAAGCTCTGGCCCTAGTCGCTTTGCTCGTGACCGCGCAGATCCTTCCCTGCAAGGAACAAGAACCGTATATCATGATGCGGGCAAGAGGAGCGTGGGACAGATGGCAAAGAAGAACGGCGCTGAGCAGCGCTTCGTCGGTATCGATATCGGTGGAACCAAGTTGCACGCGGTGGTCTCCGACGGGAGCGGTCGTGTGCTCGGCATGGCACGCAAGAAGACACGCCCCGAACGCGGCTTCGAGGGGGTGATGGCTCGCGCTGCAGCCGTCGGACAGCTCGCCTGCGTCAAAGCTCACGTGAGGCCCTGTGACATCTCTGCCATCGGTGTGGGCGCCCCCAGCCCCATCTTGGCTGATGGCACAGCCGTCAACGCGCCAAACCTCGGCTGGCAGAACGAGCCTCTCGTCACCACCTTGGCCGAACACTTCCGGCAGCCGATCTTTGCGGCCAACGATTGCGACGCGGGCACGTTCGGCGAATTCACCTTCGGCGCAGCCCGTGGTGCGCGCACCGCCGTAGGCCTCTTCATGGGCACGGGGCTGGGCGGAGGCATGGTGATCGATGGCGCCCTCGTGCGTGGGCAAAACCAGATGGCCGCGGAGATTGGCCACATGAAGGTAGTCGTCGACGGCCGCCGTTGTGGGTGTGGCCAGCTCGGCTGCCTTGAGGCCTACGCCTCCAAGACGGGCATGCTCAAGCGCATCGCCTGCGCCGTGCACTGTGAAGGGCGTGAGACCCTGCTTCATGAGCTCTGCGAGGGAGACTTCAGCAGCATCCGCAGCAGCGTGCTGGCCAAAGCCTACGGCCAAGGCGACGCCGTGGCCGTGGAGAGCCTAGAGGAGGCCGCGCGTTATTTGGGCGTCGGCGTGGCGAACATGATCACCCTCCTCGGCCCCGACGTGGTGGTGCTTGGCGGCGGGGTCTTCGAGGCCCTCGGTGCAGAGCTCATCGGCTTGGTACGAGACACCGCAGCGGCCCAGAGCTTCCCACCGGGGTCCGCCAAGGACACGCGCATCGAGTTGGCGGCGTTGGGCGACGACGCGGTGGCGGTGGGCGCTGTGGCTCTTGCCCTGCGAGAGGTCGAGGGCGCGTAGCAACGCGTTGCAGCGCGAATACGCCCTCTCCGATCTACTCCCCGCCCAGGCTGATCCAGATCAGCACACTGTCAACGAGATTTGCACCTCTGCCAACTAAGGCGCAGGCGCCGCCCCAGATTCCCTAGTTATCTCCACCCCAGATTCCCTAGTTATCTCCAGAAACAAAAGTCGGCGCGCGATTTGCTTTGTTCTCTTTGGCCAAAGCTCTCGCCTTGAAGAGAAGAGAGCATTGGAAACCCACGCGTGATCCGAAACCGCCGCTCCGGACGGTAAGGGCACGCTTTTGCCTGGAGGATGACGAAGATGAAGCGCGGCACCCTGCTCACCCCTAGCGCCCTGCTCACCCTTAGCGCCCTGCTCCCATGCATGCTCAGCTGTGAGTCCCGTTCCTTCGAAGACCCGGTGCCAGCCGACGAAAAAGTGACGATGAGGGAGTATCGGCAAAATACCGAAACAGACGTGGACGTGCTCTTCGTCATCGATAACTCACGTTCCATGGCACAGGAGCAGGCCAATTTGCGGCAGAACTTTGGCAAGCTGATCGACGCGCTGAAGACCGAGAAGCTGGATGGAAGGATTCCCAATGTACACATCGGCGTAGTCACCACGGATCTCGGCGTGGGTGATTTCGGAGCGGCGCTGGCGGGCTGTGAAACGAAGGGCGGCGATTCCGGAAAGCTCCAGTCGACGGGGACGGGTGGCTGCCTAGTGCCCAACGATGCCTGGATCAGCTACGTCGACGGTGTCACCAACCTAAAGGGATGCACCAACGACGATCCCATCGAATGCGTCAAGGAGTCCTTTCGATGCATTGCCGATCTGGGCACCGAGGGCTGCGGATTCGAAATGCAACTCGAAGCCGCGCGCCGGGCGCTCGATCCCGAGCTTGCGATGAACCCAGGCTTCTTGCGCAAGGACGCCTTTCTAGCTGTGATCTTCATCACGGACGAAGATGACTGTTCGGCTGTGGATCTGAGCATCTTCGACCCAAGACAAGATGGGCTGCAGGATCCTCTGGGGCCGCTCACATCATTTCGCTGTTTCGAATTTGGCATCCAATGCGACATCAATGATCGTTCCGCTCCGGGGCCGCGCAATAACTGCGTGCCGGCCTATGATCGGCTCCACCGAATAGACGACTACGTCTCCTTTTTCCGCAAGCTCAAAGACGCCGACGACTCTGTGATCATGGCCGCCATTGCTGGGCCCAAAGGGCCCGTGGCCGTGGGCCAAGATGGCCTCACGCCAGTGTTGATGCCAAGCTGTGACGGAGCCCACGGCAGCGCTGTGCCGTCTCTACGTATCGCCAAGATGGTGGAAGCTTTCGACGGAACGATTCACCAGATTTGCACGGAGGACTTCGGTCCGGCTCTTGAGGAGATCGGTAAGAAGATCGTCGCTTCCATTGGTGGACAGTGCATCAAATCCCCGCTCCTCGTGCCCAACGGCGGCGTGGCCTGCCGCGCTGGTGTCGACGCGTGCAAAATCCCTGGCTGTCCCCAAGACACCTCATGCGACGTGCCACGTGGCGTTTGCGTCAACGCTGATGGCAACGATACCCAGAGCTTCTGCGGCGAGAGCTGCCTCGATAAAGCCGATTGTCGACTCGAGCTAATCACAGGACGACACACCAGCGCTGAAACGCGCATGGCGCTGAAGAAATGCCCCACGGCGCTCTTCGATCCCGGCATCGCAAAAGAAGCCTGCGGCGAGCATTGCCCATGCTGGCGCATTGTGCCCCACGAAGAGGATTGCAAAGAGGAGCACGAGGTCTCCCCCTTCGGCTTCGAGGTCATGCGCACCGACGAGCCAGCACCCAAGACCAGCCTGGTGGCGTACTGCCGTGGCGCAGTGCAGGCCTGGTACGACGCCGAAATACAAGACCTGCCCTTTCACTGCGCACCGAGTGAGTGAGGTAG
>JAFCZD010000831.1 GCA_019314525.1 Deltaproteobacteria bacterium | reverse complement strand
CTGACCCAAGTTGACCACCCATTTCCGAAGGCCGGTGTTCATGCGGGTTTGCGAAGGTGCTGTAGTGGCAAACTGCTCTGCGGGCAGCGCGCGGCAGCGCTGCCTGCCGTCGATCATGCCGCGTCGTATTCCCCCGGAGGATCCCTATCGGGGGACGACCACTTTGGAGATGGCTGCATTGTCGGCGAGGTGTGTAGCGCCGATTGTGGCGAGCAGCTTCTCTGCCTCAGCGGTGGGCTTGGCCAGTGCGTAGTAGTGGCTGTTGCCGTCGTCGATGAGGTTGAGCCGTGCCGGCTCGAAGTGCTCGGTGATTTCGGAAAGGGTGTGCTTGTCGCCCTTGTGTGCGAAGCGTTGCTCAAGGAGCCTGGTGAGGAGCAGCGCCAGCACACATACGCAGACATGGGCCCGCAGCTTGTGGTCGGTGCGGTGACGCACAGGCCTGAGTCCAAGCACACTCTTGATGGACTGGAAGTCCTTCTCAATGGCGTCCTTGGAGAAGTAGCGCTTGACCCGTTGTGCAGCGGTTCCCTCGACCTCGGGGTGTGAAATGACAAGAGAGATGCCATCGGAGCGACGTCGACGACGCCAGGCATCGTCGTCGACCTGAAGGACGACGCGGCGAGAGGCGTCTGTTTTGTGCATGCTGGTGGAGCAGACATTTCCTAGCGAGAGCCGGCGAATGCGTCCGTCCACCTCCGCGAGCGCCGCGGAGTCCTTGCGCTGCGACAGCGGTGAGGCGAGGCGACGGTTGACGTCCTCGATACACTGCCGGACGCGTTCGAGTCGCTTCTCGTCGGTGCTGCGATCTTCGATGAGTCGGCTGGGGTTCAACGACAGCGCCGCGCGCGACTGCAGGGTCGCAGGTGCATCGAGACGACGCTGTCGTGCCTGCAAGTACTTCCTTGAGGTTGCGGCAATCTCGGCTTCGAGTTGCTCAAGCTGTTGAGCTACAGCGACCGCGGCTATCTGCTGTAACTGCCCGACGCTAAGCCCATCGGCGTCGCCACGGCGGATCCGCTGGCGGACACGATCGCCGAGAGTGGTCAGTTTCTTGTACAGATTCACACTGCGACTCGAAATTTCAAGTCGGCTGGCGAGAGCCGCAATCGCCTCATCTGAGCCTTCGATCTTTTCCAGGGTCTGCAGTGTGAGCTGCGCTTGAGAGATTCGTTTGATGTTCTGAGGACGGCTTTTGTCGAAGAGACCCAGCTCGAGGACATGGCGCTCACCGCCATCGGCGATAAATCCAGCCGCTGCGGCCTTGGCTTCGACAGAAGACAAGTCTTCGCCGCATTGCTGCAAGTCTTCGAGGATCTTCCAGGGAATGGGCGCACCGCAGCTCTCCAACTCCGGCGCCGGGACGCAGGTGACATATCGAAGCCCGAGGGTATCGAGCTTCTCCACCCAATTCGAGTTGCCCAGAGCGCGGTCGATCACCATCGGCACCTGCGTAGCCCAGGGAAACTCCGCCACCTCGGCGGCCATGTCGCCCAGAGCCGTGGGATCGTGATAACGCCCATCGAGGGTGTGCCAACGCAAAGGGAGACCCTGGCCGTCGCAAAGCAGGACGATACCGACACGACGCCGATACAGTCCCTGCTTGTCTCTGCCTTTGGCGGCCAGGGGCGGTCCCTGGCCCACAAACCAGGTATCCGTGGCGTCGAGAAAAAGGACCGAAGACGCCCCCTGCGTTCGAATCAAGTGCTCGGGAATCTGCTCCTGTAGGCGAGCATCGGCTGCCTCGAGTGAGGTGAGGGCGCGATGCACGCGGGAGTTGTTGAATCGCTTGGAGTCGACGCCCAGCAGCTCGGGCAGCGCAGTTGTGGGATACCATCGCGAGGCGGCCAGCTTCGAGGCCGGGGCGAGGCAGCGCTGCAGCACCAGCGCGGTGACGATATCCGTGGTGCTCACCGTAGACCGATCCGGGCCCAACGCGTCAGCCACCAGGTCATGCAAGCCGAAGTCGCGCCAGGTCTGCAGCAGCACTGCGACGTCCAGGTACCGCAGGCTTTGCATGACCTGCACGTGTGCCAACGCCTGGGCGGGGAGCACTGGCGTGGTTCCAGTACGCGCAATCTTAAGCGCAGCGCGGATGGCCGCGATTTCCGCATCGCTCCGACTTCCGAGCGAAGCGATGATCCGATTAGTGGGAGTACCGTCCTCGCGGCGGTAGCTCTCTACGATCTGGGCGTAGTGATAGGTTTTGGGGCCGCGGCGGACCGTGGTGACGCGCAAGTACATGGTAGTGGCTACATATATTTCAATAAGTTGCCCCGTATAATAGATATCTAGCCATACAAGTCAATTGCATTCATGCAGTAATATGCCTGTAGTGGCTACAATGACCGAAAACACGTGTATTTCCAACCCCCCCGATCAACTTGGGTCGACTGAAGGTGGTCCCGCTGTTGCGCTTTGCCGGGCTTATGGCCCCGGCTCGGATGTACCCAGCGCGTACACCTCGTTTTCGATGGTTCCGAAGTAGAGGGTGCCCGAGGCATCGAGTACCGGCTGGGTCACTGAGGTACCGGGCGGGTTGAAGCGCCAGATCACCGCACCGTCAGGGTCGATGGCAAGTAGCCCAT
>JAFCZD010000237.1 GCA_019314525.1 Deltaproteobacteria bacterium | reverse complement strand
GCTGCCCGCGAAGGTCCAGAGGTTGTTGGCGACGAAGTTGATCATCGTCGCCAGCACGATGCCCACCAGCTGCGCCAGGAGATAGCTCCACTGCAGCCAGAGGCTGAGCGCCATGGCCACCCCAAATTGGATGCCAGCGGCCACTGAGCACACGAGGTAGAAGCGCGCCAGCCGGCCCATGAAGCCACGCTGACTCTTGTCGCGATCACTCCATGTCCAGAGATCGTTGAGCAGGAAGTTGGTGAAGATCGACACCATAATCCCGAGAAAAAACGCAGCTGCCTTGCGCCACTCATCGCCAAGGGTGATGAAGACATACGCGTGGCCAATCCAAGTAAAGAAGAGATTGACCGGAACACCGCTCCCTCCCACCACACAAAACTTGATGAAACGTCGTTGAGCCGGGGTGGTGAAGCGGTGTAGAAGCTGTCGAGGGCTATTCATCGCGCTTCTTTATGCATCTGGAGGGGACGCTTGTCCACGAGACAGCGCCTTTTTTGACGCTGAGGGAGCTGGCACATAGACTCAACCATAATTACGAGGGATATCCGATGCTTGCACAAAACAATACCCGCTGGCGGCTCACGATCACGATCGTCGTCGCCACATTCTGCCTGCTAGGACCCTCGCGCAGCGCGGCCGCACGTGATCTGGTCGGGGCCAGGTCCCAAGGCATGGGTGGCTCCCTACGCGCAAACCCCATTGGCCCCACAAGCGTTTATTTGAACCCAGCGGGCATGAGCCTGGCGAAGATGTATGTCATCAGCACGCTCTACCAACACCGCGGGTCAGATGGTGCGAGCCAGCTCTCAGCCGCCATTGTCGACTCGGTAACAAACCAATATTTCCATGCTGGGCTCTTTTACAACTTCGTCACAGCCTCCCCCAACTTCAATATCGCGGGGCCTGGTGGGCCCATGAGCATCGAGCGCAGCGAGCAGACGCACGAGACGGGCATGGCGACGAGTGTGGCCCTTGGCCCCTGGCTGATGCTCGGGCTCACGGGGCGCTACATCAACATCACCACAGAGCTCAATGAAGAGGCCCCTGAGGACATGGCCAGCCCAGACCTCAGCGCGGTGACTCTAGATCTGGGTGGCATCATTCGCCTCGGCAGCAGCTTCAACATCGCGGTGGTAGGCTACAACCTGATCCCCGTGGACGACGCCTTCCTCGCTTATTATCCACAGTCTCTTGGCCTCGGTGCTAGCTACTCCCTGGCCGGCCTCGCGAGCCTGAGCTTCGACTCGGTGCTCGACTTCTCCTCCGACCCCGACGACAAGGTCAAGGTGAGCTACCACGGCGGCGCCGAGCTCTTCTTGGGCAAACGCTACGCGCTACGCGGCGGGGCGATGCACGACACCTTGCGCGAATCGACCTATGTCAGTGGCGGGTTGGCCCTGGTCAACCGGCGCATCAGCCTGGAGTTCGGCCTGCGACAGCAGGTGGATGGTGGCAGCGAGACGTTGTTAGCCTTCTCACTCAACCTCTTCGTGCAGTAGGCAGGACGGGAGGCCGACGGCTCATGAGCCCGCGCGAAAGGCGTCTCATTCGGCGCCTCAAGCAACGCGACGAGCGCGCGTTTCGCGAGATGGTGTTGACCTACCAGCAGCAGGTCTACAGCATCGTGCTGCGCATGCTGGGCAACGAACAAGAAGCCGAGGACTTGGCCCAAGAGGTCTTCGTGACCGTCTTCAAGTCCATCGAGAACTTTCGCGGCGACAGCAAGTTGGGCACCTGGATCTACCGCATCGCCATCAACCACTGTCGTAACCGCTTCAAATACCTATCGCGCCGCCATTACCATACGACCAAACCACTGGACGATGTGCGTGAACGCGAACAACGGCAAGAGATCCCGCTGCACGGCCAGATGGGCCGCCCCGACGAAGTCCTCGAGGGACGCAGGCTTCAACAGGCCATCCAAGCGGCCATCGCGGCTTTGGAGAGCGACCACCGTGAGGTGCTCGTGCTACGTGATATTCAAGGCGTGAGCTACGAAGAGATCGGAAGCATCACAGGCCTGCCCCCTGGGACGGTGAAATCGAGGCTGCACAGGGCGCGAATGGCTCTCAAAGAGCAGCTTGAAAAGCACATGAAATGATGGAACGCGAGCAAGCCAGATCCCATTTCTCCGACTACCTCGACGAGGATCTCTCGGATGAGCTGCGTCTCGCCTTCGAGCAGGCGTTGGAGGCCGATGACGAGCTGCGAGAAGAGTTTCACAGCTTCCGCATGACTGTGAAGTCCCTTTCGAGCTTGCGGTTGACGGCACCTCCTCCAGAGTTCGCGCGCAAGGTCGAGCGACGCATTCAACGCCGCTCTCATGGTCGATTCTTCCGCGATCAACGACTCTTGATGCGCCTGCCCTTCGAGTGGTTCTCCTTCATCATCATCCTGCTCCTCTTGGTGCTCTATATGACTCTCATGCTGGACATCAAGAGGGTAGAGAAGGCAGGAAAGAAGCCGCCTGGGGTGGAGAAGAAGCTGAAGAAGGCGCCGACCTCCGCCCCTACATCCTCACCCTCATCGAGACCTACCGCTCAAACACCTTGAGCTGCCACATCGCTCCATAGGACGAGCTGCAGGCGCACGGCGTCCAACGCTTGAGGCGGCATGGGGCGTCGAGCCATTCGGGACCAAGTGCGTTCTGCGAAAGGCTGGACCTGAAGCATCTCGGTCCGCGATATCCCCGCCCCCACAGCAAGCTGAACAAGCGCGGCGCGGGCTGTGACCCCATGCTGGTCGTGGCTCTTGCGAAGACGCTCTGGAGCCAACGCAAAGGCGCGTTGAACGGCAGTCCCCATGCCAGGGGCATGGGCGCGAAAGTGGCCGAGGAACCCAGCGCGGACCCAGCGGATCGGCCACAACGGACGACATGCCAGGGGCATGGGCGCGAAAGTGGCCGAGGAACCCAGCGCAGACCCGGCGGATCGGCCACAACGGACGACATGCCAGGGGCATGGGCGCGAAAGTGGCCGAGGAACCCAGCGCAGACCCAGCGGATCGGCCACAACGGACGACATGCCAGGGGCATGGGCGCCCCCTGTGAACGCCCGTTCACAACCCACATGTCGCCCCTGACACTGTGATCAGACCTGCGGGAAGCCATCGACGTCTTTTCCGGCGCTTACGGTTCTCTCGCGCCGGCATGTGAATTGCTGCTTACATAAATCTGGAACCAATAAGAGAGTGAACTCGTACCATGAGCACAGGTGACACTATGGGAATCATCCGCCTCAGTTACGAACTTGCCTACCTCGAAGCGCGCCACGCGTCGAAAATGCCGCTCACATCGAAGGAGTGGTCTCGGCTGGGCACTCTGCGCCCCATGCTGGCGCGTGATCCCGCCTACCGCCGACGCACCCACCGCCGCTTCGCGATCAAGGCGAGAGGCACAGCGCAGGTGGATGGCCTATCTATTGGTGTGGAGATCAACGAGATCTCCGCGGGAGGCTGCCGCATCATCGCGCCGGTAGCTCTGCGCGCCGGTACAGAGATCAAGCTCTCCATTGAGCTGCGCCGGGTGACCTTCGTCTTCAACGCTGAAGTCAAACGTGTGGTCCTCAACGGCGACAAAGCCACCCTTGGCTTGTCCTTCTCGGGCATCCCCCTCGAGCTGCGACGTTTTCGCACGCGCCCTCCTTCACTCTTCGACCAACGCCTAACAGAGGCGGCCAGCTAGGCAGCCAGCTAGCAGAAGACTGTAGATTTGACGTTGCAGGCGTCTCGCGGCAAAAATGGTGCGATGACACTCCTAACTGAACGCTTCGAGCAGGCCCTAACCTACACGATTCGCCTCCATACCAGCCAACGACGTAAGGGTAAGGATGTGCCCTACAGCGCTCACCTGCTCTCAGTGGCCGGTTTGGTGCTTGAGCATGGAGGGACCGAGGACGAAGCAATCGCCGCGCTCCTGCACGACGCCATTGAGGACCAAGGGGGGGCCGAGACGGGGAAGGAAATCTCGAGGCTCTTCGGTCCTGAAGTAGCCACCATCGTCGAAGGTTGTTCAGATACGGACCAAAAACCGAAGCCCCCTTGGCGTGAGCGCAAAGAAGCCTACCTGGCACACCTGCCCCACGCCTCAGACTCCATACGCCTCGTCTCTGCTGCGGACAAGCTCCACAACGCTCGCTCCATACTCACCGATTATCGGGCCCTCGGTGAGAAGCTGTGGCCGCGCTTCCGCGCCGGGCGCGAGGGCACGCTCTGGTATTTCACCCAGCTCGCAGGAATCTTCTCCAAGCATGGCCCCAAATCCCTCGCCGAAGACCTCCAAGACGTCGTGAGCGAGTTGGACAATCGGGTCAATGGGGCGTAGCGAAGCGTAGACTCCGTATTGATGGCTGGTCCTTCGCATCCTGCATCGCTCTCATAGCTGTTGTCAGCGCAGAGCCCAAGGCGTACATTTTTGCGGCCTTACCCACAGCAAGAGGAACTCAGATGCACTCAATCATCACACGCCAAGAACTCGAAACCTGGGCAGATTTCCTGCTCGACCACTCCCTCGCGGGTGTTGGTGACGATGACGTGGTGATGATCAAGGGTGAACATATCTGTTGGCCGTTGATCTCCGTCCTCGAAGAGAAGGTGATCGCGGCAGGCGCCATCGCCGACGTCTTCATCGTCCCCCCCAATAACGATCGAGGGCGCGTCTGGTCGGCGGCCATGGGCAAACACGGCTCGCCCGAGCAGATCAAGCGCGTCCCGCTCTGGTGCACCAGCCGCTACAAGATGATGACAAAATATATTGAGGTGCTCGGCGCCGAGGACCCCGACCTCTATACAGGGCTCGAGCCCGATCAAGTGCGCCGCCTCGCCGCGGCAGACCAACCGATCTCAACGATCCGCCTCGCGAAACCATGGGTGCTGACGCTCTTTCCCACCAAAGGTTTTGCCCGCACAGAGGGCATGGAATTCGAAGAGTACGCGCGCTTCATCGTGCGCGCCTCCACCACCGACCCACGGCTGCTCAAGGCGGCCGAAGAGCGCCTCGCGCCCAAGTTCGACGCAGCGAAGACGATCACCATCGAGACCGAGCACCCCAAAGAGAAGCGGCTGCTCAGCCTCAAGATGAACCTCGAGCAGAGCATCGCCACCATGTCCTATGGGCTGCGAAATTTCCCCGATGGGGAGGTGTTCACTAGCCCTGACGCACGAAAGGTCGAGGGCGAAATCTACTTGGACCTCCCTGTGCACTATGGCGGACATGATATTCAGGGCATTTATTTGCGTCTCGAGGGTGGGCGCATCGCCGAGTATCACGCGGAGCTTGGGCATGAGCACCTCGCGGCGATCATCGAGACAGACCTTGGTTCTCATCGCATCGGTGAAGTCGCGTTGGGCATGAACCCTGGGCTAGACCGCGTGCTCAAACACCCCCTCTTCGTGGAGAAGGTCGGAGGCACGTTGCATATCGCCATCGGCGCAAGCTATGAGAGCTGCTACGTTAGCGACCCCTCCACGCCCGAAGGAAAAGCTCGCATCGCTGAACTGGAAAAGCGAAAAGTCCTCAACCGCTCCGCCCAGCATGTCGACATTGTCACCGACTTTCGCCCAGGCGGGGTGGGACGACGCGTGCTCCTCGACGGAGAAGCACTCGAGGTGCGAGAGGGCCTGTGGGTCGCTAGCTCATGATGCGCAGCTCGCTGCGGACCAGGTCGCGCGCTCTCGTTGATCGCGCCCTCGCCCTGCTCCTCACCCTGCTCCTCACCCCGCTCCTCGGGGGCTGCATGGAGGGCTGCGCAGAGCAACTCGAGACCATCGAGCTGCCGTCTGCGGAGCTCGTGGAGTCCACCGAGGTTGCGGCACCACAAACGAAGACCCCAGCTCGAGGTGCGCCAGAGGAGCCTACAAGCGCCTACGACCCTGACCTCGACCCAAAGAACACAGGTGGCTTTGTCTTCAGCCACCCTTCACCCTCCGACCCCGCCGCGCGCCGACGCAAGCCCTTCTCCATCGAGGCGCTCTACAAGCTTAAGAGGCCTTCAGACCCGCGATTCTCTCCCGACGGCAAGACGCTGGTCTTTGTACTCACCCGTTACGATCTGGCAGCAGGCAGCGACAACAGCGATATCTACGCCATGGACGCTGACGGCAAAAACCTGCGCCGCATGACGCGCGATCCGGCGAGCGACACCAGCCCACGCTGGGCACCCGATAGCCAGAGCTTCATCTTCATCTCGACCCGCAAAGATGGAGCGCAGCTCTGGCGTATGCCCGTGGCGGGTGGTGAAGCCGAGCAGCTGACACGGATCGCCACCGGCGTCTCGTCTCCCGTGCTCGCGCCGGGGGGCAAACGTGTAGCGTTCGTCTCTCGTGTGTTCCCGGAGTACGGCGCAGACGACGTCAAGAACAAGGCCGCCCTCGACGCCCAAGAGAAAAACCCCATCAAGGCCCACATCGCCGACGATCTGCTGCACCGCCACTGGACCCACTATCGCGGTGGACGGCGCTCCCATGTGTTGCTCTTTGACCTCCGCACCCGTGAACTGATCGATCTCACCCCCGGTGACTTCGACTCACCCGCCTTCAGTGAACAGCCAGGCTTCGCCTTTTCTCCGGACGGGAAGGAGCTCTGCTTCGTCAGCAATCGCGAGAAAAACCCCAGCGCTCGCGCTTGGACCACCAACAAAGATCTCTTCGTTGTGGGCGTGCCAGCACCTGGGTCAAAACGCCAGGTCAGCGTCAAACCGCGTAACCTCACCAGCGCCAACAAAGCCTATGATGGTGACCCGAGCTACTCACCAGACGGGCGCTTCATCGCTTTCATCCGCTACAAAGAGCCTGGCTATGAGTCAGACCGCTCGCGTCTGGCGCTCTATGAACGAAAGACAGGCACCATCAAGGTCCTCACGGAGAGCTTCGACTATTGGGTGCTACGCTATGTCTGGCACGCCAAGAGCCACTCCCTGATCTTTCGCGCAGCCCAAAAAGGGCGCTTTCCACTCTTCGAGCTCACCCTCGCTGACCCAGACGTAACGCCAGGAACGGCCGCTGCGGGCAAGCCCGCCCCTAGCAAACTTCAACGTTTGGCGCTCCCTGGCGTGCGTCACTTTGACGTCGCTCAGGATGGGAGGCTGGCATTTACCTTCTCTTCTGTGAGCTCACCCCTCGAGGTGTTCACCGCGGCGGCCGATGGAAGAGACGCCCAGCGCCTGACCCACTTCAACCGTGAGGTGACAGAGCGCCACGACGTGCGCCCCGTGGAGGAGATGTGGATCCCCGGCGCGGCGGGCCACAAGGTGCATACCTTCATCGTCAAACCTCATGGCTTTCGCCGAGGGCGCCGCTACCCGCTGATCATCAACGTGCATGGCGGCCCCCAATATCAATGGGCTGACACCTTCCGCGGTGATTGGCAGGTCTATCCGGGCGCCGGCTACGTGGTGGCCTATTTCAACCCCCATGGCTCCACCGGTTATGGCCAAGCCTATACCGCAGCGATCTCCAAGGACTACGGTGGCAAAGTGTACGCCGACGTGATGAAGGTCACCGACGCCCTCGCCAAGCTGCCCTACGTCGACGGAAAACGCATCGGCGCCATGGGCTGGTCTTACGGCGGATACATGATGGGCTGGCTTCTGGGGCACACCACCCGCTTCCGCGCCATCGCCTCCATGATGGGCATCTACGACTTGACCTCGTTCTACGGCAGCACCGAGGAGCTATGGTTCCCCGAATGGGATCTTGGCGGCATGCCTTGGACTCAGAAGGACGCCTACGCCAAGTGGTCCCCTTCCAGTTACGCCAAGCACTTCCGCACCCCCACCCTCGTGATCACCGGCGAAAAAGACTACCGCGTACCCTACACCCAGAGCCTGCAACTCTTCACCGCCCTGCGACGCCAGAATGTGCCCGCGCGTTTGATCGTGCTCTCCAACGACGGCCACTGGCCCGACGTCGCCAAGTCCATGCCGCTCTATTATGCAGCGCACCTCGACTGGTTCCATCACTACCTCGGTGGCGCACCCTCCCCTTACGATATCCACGAGATGGTGCGCGGGCGGGATTTTTTGCGGGATAAGACGTGCGGACGGCGCTCCGGGCATGCTCCCGGGCACGGGGTTCGTTGACTCCATCTGATGATTGGCGACAGCGGCCAGGGCACTCACTCAGCGCACGCGAATACGCGGCGTTCCAGGCAAGATCGTCGCTGTTACGCCTGCGGGGCCCACGGGAAAATCTACCAGCACCGCTGCCGGAGCGGTTTGGGGCATATCCTGC
>JAFCZD010000830.1 GCA_019314525.1 Deltaproteobacteria bacterium | reverse complement strand
GAAACACGAGAGTGGAGTCCAGAACTCCTGACCTACCCCCGCTAACTGTCTGAAATTCCTGGGACACGCTCCGACTGGGTGCGGACTTTAACCTGTCCGGTTTTTTCGCTCATGCAGGCATGATGTGGTCATGAATTTGCCACCGGAGCAGGGCACTCTCTTCGACAACAGCGACAACGATGGGACGTACATTAACACCGGATGCCGTTTGCGACACAGCGATGGCTACTTCGTCGTCACCGCCTGCGGTTTAACTCTCGCGCATTATGCATCCGACGACGCGATGGGCAGAGCCCACGCCATGGTCTTGTTGGTCAGCCAGGGACTTGCACGTCAAACGGAAGTCGCTGCCGCATTTGGTTGCAATGTTCGAACCGTGCGGCGACAGCTCCGACGTTTCGAGACAGAGGGTCTCGCGGCGTTGGGGCGGCCGTGCGGCTATCCGAAAGGAAAGCCTCGCGTCCCGCAGAGCCAAGTCAACAAAGTTCAGCGATGGAAGGCCGAAGGAATTTCAAATCGAGAAATCGCTCGTCGACTTGGAATCAATGAGAAAGCTGTCCGAAACCTGGCGCGTCGTCTTGGCTGGCGTCAGCAGGCCCCAGAACAAGCCGATCTGCCGTTTCTGACTGCGGACCCAAACCTGTCCGCTCCACAGGATGCCCCACGAGTAGATGACGCTACCGCCAGCCTCACATCTGCTTCGGAACAACAAAACGCAAGCGATCTACCGAGCACCAAGGTTGTGCCTGCGGACTCAAACCTGTCCGCTTCGCAAAAGAACGAAATCGACAGATTACCACTCTCGTTCGATGCTGATGCTTCTGACCGAAGCGTCGACAGGATCATGGCGTGCTTGGGATTACTCGATGACGCTGCACCTATGTTTCGTTCAGGAACACGAGTAGTCGGTGCCGGCGTTTTGCTCGCGATCCCTGCTCTGCTTGACAGTGGTGTCTTGGGTATTGCGCGAGAGATCTATGGAAGCGTGGGTCCTGCGTTCTACGGACTGCGCACAACAGTGCTCACCTTGCTGCTGATGGCGCTCCTTCGCATCAAAAGGCCGGAGGGCCTCAAGGAGCACTCACCTGCGCAGATGGGTCGATTGCTTGGCTTGGATCGCGCACCCGAAGTCAAGACGCTGCGCAGAAAACTTTCACGCATGGCCATGCACGGTCGGGCTGCTAGCTTCGGTCGAGCACTTGCACACAACCGTGTCGAACAACGAGGTCACGTCATGGGCTTCTTGTACGTTGACGGACATGTGCGCGCCTATCATGGCAAACGCAAAGTGCCCAAGACGCACGTGGCACGCATACGCCTGGCCATGCGAGCAAGTACCGACTACTGGGTCAATGATGCGCAGGGTGAACCCCTGTTTGTGATCCCGACCGAAGCAAACAAGGGATTGGTCAAAGCACTACCCAATATGCTCGATGAAGTACGAAAGCTCATCGGCGACAAGCGCGTCACCGTAGTCTTCGATCGCGGCGGATGGAGCCCCAAGCTGTTCCAGAAGATGGTCTCCGAAGGATTTGACGTTCTAACGTATCGCAAGGGTCGATGGCGCAAGGTGCCCAAGAAGCAGTTCGTGAGCTGTGAGATGATCATCGAAGGCCAGCGGATCTGTTACCAACTCAACGACCGAAACGTTCTGCTGCTTAAACGCAAGCTATCAATGCGACAGGTCACGCGTTTGAGCGATAACGGGCACCAGACGCCCATCATCACATCGCGTCGCGATCTACCGGCCATCGATGTTGCCCGCCGAATGTTTGGGCGTTGGCGCCAGGAGAACTTTTTCAAGTACCTCCGCCAAGAATACGCACTCGACGCGCTTGTCGATTATGGCGTCGAGCAAGCCGATGAAACTCGGATGGTCCCCAACCCTGCTCGCAAGAAGCTCGATGCAGCGCTGCACAAGGCCACCGTGCAGTTTGAACAACTCGCCGCCGAATATGGGCTCGAAGTCTTCGACAACCATGAAAAGAAACGGCGCACTATACGAGGTTTCAAAATCGCCAATTCGGATCTTGGCAAGCAAGTTCGCGACGCGCTGAAGCTGATATCAAAACTCGAAAGCAGGCGTGCCAAGGCCCCAGCGAAAATACCGGTTGCTCAGGCAGTTCAAGGTGATGTCATCAAAATGGCGGTGGAGCGTAAACACCTGACGGACCTACTCAAGATGGTGGCCTACCAGGCCGAAAGTGATCTCGTACGTCTGGTGGCACCCCACTACAAACGCAACGAAGACGAGGGTCGCACATTAATTCAGAACATCATGACGACACCCGGCGACATCGAGGTAAATGGCACAGAGCTTCGTGTCGCCCTTGATCCTCTCAGCTCGCCCCACCGAACCCGCGCGCTCGCGAAGTTGTGCGACGATCTCAACTGTACGAATACTCGATTTCCAGGATCGAAGCTCCGGCTACATTTCGGTGTCAAACCTGAGCCATCAGCAACGATCGCGTTCCCTGGCTCTCGCGATGTCAAACAACGCCTCGCGGCTCCTGAACCGGACATTTCAGCAGAGGGGTAGGTCAGGAGTTCTGGACTCGGGGGCTCAGCACGCTCTCGAGCATGAGTGGGGCAAA
>JAFCZD010000236.1 GCA_019314525.1 Deltaproteobacteria bacterium | reverse complement strand
CTCGCACCCAGCTGGTTCTGACGCGGGAAGGTTTGCGTGAGCCGCTGCTGCGCTGCGCAAGGCGTAAAACGTGGGGCATGATCGAAGCCGCTGAAGTGCAACGCATGGGGATCCACGTGGGCGGGGTGTCCATCGTTTGCTCGAGGCCCTCAGGGGGCTGGACGTCGAGCTGGTGATCGCTGGAGACGGACCAGAGCGGGGGCGCCTCGAGGCGCGAGCCCGTCAGCTCAACCTGGACGCGCACTTTACCGGCATGGTGGGCGGCGAACGAAAACAAGAGCTCTTGGCCCAGGCCGATCTCTTCGTCTTGCCCTCGATCTCTTTGGCCGATGGGCGCTCCGACGGCGCACCCGTGACCCTCCTCGAGGCCATGGCTGCGGGGCTCTGTGTGGTGGCTTCAGAGGTCGGTGACGTGGCTGAGATTGCCTCTCGAGGGGCACGCTCCGCGCTCATCGTTCCCCCAGGAGACGTCGCCGCGTTGCGGGCTGCGATCATACGCGCCATAGGCGACAGCGCGCTCAGGGCTAGGCTTGGTGCTCATGCACGCAGGGTCGCTCAGGCATATGATTGGGATTGTGTCGGTGCGCGCTTGCTGCGCTTATTGCGGGAGCTTTAGAGGGGGTTGAGAGGATCTAGAGGAAGCAGCTCGCGCCGGTAATGCCCGCCAGGTCGATCTGGTCCATGGGGTTGTCGGTGCCCGCGCCGATCAAGATATTGCCCTCGTGCTCCCAGCAAATATCGAGGTTGGTCGGGGTTCCGATGCCGCCCTCGAGCTTGATCTTATACGAGCCCCAAGGCAGCACGGAGAGCACCTGCTCGAGATCGGTGCAAGGTTTCGCTGCCACAGCGTCGGCTTCGAAGCAGCCTGTGTTGCCCAGATCACAGACCTGCACGTTGGTGACGGCGGTGTTGTCTTCGGTGCGAATCAACGTCACCTGATAGTCGACGATGGGCGTGGTTTGGCTGCATTGCAGGCTGTCGTAGGTGGTCTTGAAGTGATACTGCCCCTCGATGCCCGTCATGTTGGGCTCGTGGAAAGAGTCGTAGAAAAAGTCACCGATGAACTGACCGCCGGCCACGCTCGCGAGCACGTTGGCGGCGACCTCCGTGGTGAGGTCAGCGCCATTGGCGTCTACGAGCTTGATCTTCAGCGCATAGCTCTGGTCGTCGATCAGGCCCGAGAGCACGGTGGACATATTGCCTCCCACGTTGCAATCGACGCTTTGGGCCTCGCCGTCGACGCTGACCACGGCGTGGGTGGCGCCTACCTCGGTGCAGCTGTCCCAGCTCTGGCCTGTCTCGGTGCCGTCTACTGTGCCATTGATATTCCAGAGCACGTCGATCTTGGCGTCGCCGCCACAGCTGCCGCAGTCCGCTGGGCAGCTCGAGCAGGTCTCGTCGGAGTCACAGAAGCCATCCCCACAGGAGGTGCTCCCCGTGAGGTCCGAATTGAGAAAATTGAAGGTGATGACCCTGCCGTCGATGAAGTGCTCGCCAGTGAGGGAGCCCACTTGCACATTGTCAACGTCCCAGGCCGCGACGGTGATCTCGTAGATGCCCTCTTCCACACCGAGGAAGTCGACGAACCAATACTCATCCTCGCAGCTGACGGTGGTTGACTGATGCTCTGGCCCCAGCAGGGTCACCGTGAAGGTGTCGATGCCATACGTCGAGCAGAGCGACGGGGCGTCGGAGCGTTCGATCGTCCACTCCACCGTGACATCTTGCGTCACCACTACCGTGCAGGCCACCAGCCCCAAGCTGCCCGCCAACACCATGGCTCCAAGTCCGTGTACCCAGCTTCTCTTCATCACATGCTCCTTAATTTCTGGCTGCCTTGCATCCTAACAGCCCAAACAGGTCTCGACGATGATCAGGTTCACATTCAGGTTCGTCAATTCGCCATGGCGTATCTGGCGCACTACTGGCGACGGTACGGTCACCCCCTCAGAGGGCCCGAGGAGGTGCCCGTTGGGGTCCAGGGTGTGCAAAGAGATGCCATAATCACCCTCTGGTACGAAAAAAGAGGTGGTGCCCACCTTATCGTCGCAAGCAAAGCGGCAGCCAGCGTTGGAGGCGCAGGGGTCTTCACCACTGCCGAAGAGGGGGGTGAGGGCAAGCCTCAAGGAGCTGATATTTGCCAACCGACAGCTGATGCGATTGCCACGCACGCATCGAGGCTCGTCTTCTCCAGGCACAGTGCAACCCTCTCCGCCATATTGGAGGTCCCAGCGCACCTCAATGGCACCACCCGCGATATCCACGCACGCCGACATGAACATGCAGCCGGCCAGCAAAATGGAGACGCTGATCCTGCCTAGAGGATTCATCCACCGCCGAAGAGGATTCATTGGAGCCGAGCTTAGGGTGATAAATTCTGGAATGTCAAAGAGTTTGGCCTGGTTGGCTCGTTTGACTCCATGGGGGCAGCGTGCTATCGAAGCCTATTCTCAACGATGATCAGAGGTGTATGCTGCACGTGAGAGCACGCCTTTGGCGGCGCTCGAGACACGAGTTGCAAACGACTTGCACCTTTGAACCACAGCGGTGCGTTGCAAAAAAGAGAAGATTTTCATGCCTTTTATCACAATGAACGCACTCTTGGCGCCTGCTGCCCAGAGCCTGGATGTCTGGGATCTCTTGCTCGATGCCTCAGGTGTGGTGATGGGTGTGTTGGTCGTCCTCGCCTTCTTCTCCCTCGTGAGCTGGTACATCATCGCTTATAAGTACTTTTATCTGCGTCGTGTGACTCGCGAATCCAAACGTTTTTTGGAGGTCTTCTGGAAGTCCAAGCGCTTGGATGCCATCTATAAATCAGCTCAGGAGCTCAAGCGCTCGCCGATCTCAGCCGTGTTCAAGGCGGGCTATGTCGAGCTTTCGAAGATCAAGGGCGATGAGCGCCCTGAGGCCGCTGAGTGGATGAGCGATATGCAATCCATCGAGCGTGCGCTGGCACGAACCCACACGGCGGAGCTGACGCAGCTCGAGAGCAAGATCCCCTTCCTGGCTACCACGGGTTCGGCGGGCCCTTTCATCGGTCTTTTCGGGACGGTGTGGGGAATCATGAACTCTTTCCGCAACATCGGGATAGAGAAGTCCGCCAGCTTGGCGACAGTGGCCCCTGGCATCGCCGAGGCTCTGGTGGCGACGGCCATCGGTTTGGTGGCGGCGATCCCCGCTGTTGTGGCCTACAATTACTTCCGTCGAAGGATCAAGGTCTTGGCGGCGGAGATGGACACCTTCTCCAACGATTTTCTGAATATCATCAAGCGGCATTTCTTCAAATAGGCATCGTGGCGAATCCAGCAGCGGTTTTGCGCGTATAAGGAGAGAGGTGAACCATGGCCATGGGCGGAGACGGCGACGATGGCACCATGCTGTCGGAGATCAATGTAACGCCCCTGGTGGACGTGATGTTGGTGCTGCTGATTATCTTCATGGTCACCGCGCCGATGATCGAGCAGGGCGTAGACATCGATTTGCCCAAGGCCGAAGCGAAGACCCTTGACCCCGATGAGAAGAAGCTGGTGCTCTTCATCGATGATCAACGACGGATTTTCCTTGGTCAGACCTTCATTCCTTTTTCGGTGCTCCAAGCGAAGCTGCAGCACAACGAGAAGCTCAAGGCAGAAAAAGAACTCTACCTCAAGGCCGATCAAGGGTTGCCCTATGGGCTGGTGGTCAAGGTGATGGCCATCGCCAAGAACGCAGGCATCGACCGTGTCAATATGATCACCGAGGGCGCCCCTGGAAAGCTGCGAGGCGCTGAGTCTGAGGCGGGCTACACCACGGAAGAGACCACAGGTGGCGAGCCTGCGGGGAAGAAGCCCCACAAGGTTGACAAGAAGACGGAGGGCGCAGCCCCTTGAGTCACGCCAACCCAGCGGAGGAGTACCTCGGCGGTGGCTATTTGGGCCGGCCAGCGCGTTTTGAGCCTGTGGCCATCGTGGGGCTGGTGGCGACGATCCTCTTGCATGGCGGCGCGGTGGTGGGCTTGGTGCTCTACAAGCGGGCCGAGGCAGAAGAGCGCAAGAGCGCACCTCAAGCGCAATATGTCGTGGCCAAGCTGGTTCGCCTTGGCAAAAAACGCGACGAAAAGAAGCTGCCAAACAAGATCGTGCCCCAGATGCCGACCATGAAGGTGCGCGGCGTTAACCTCAGCGCTGATGCCAACGACAAGCCCATCGCCAAACCCAAACGTCGCAAGCGCGACGCGCAGATCAGCAACATGCAGAATTCTCTCGATAAGGCGGCGCTCTTCGCGAAGGTGCAGCCCGATGTGCAGCAGGAGGGGGATCCCCAGGGATCGCGCAGCGGGACGGCGAGCCGTGGCAGCAAGGGCGATCTTTATATGACGCGCCTCGCGGACCTCTGGACGCGCAACTGGTCGTTGCCTTCGATCATCCCCCGGGATCAGGCCAAGAAGCTCTATGTGCTCGTAGTGGTGCGCATCGATAAGGGCGGTCGCGTGCAATTTCCGCTTAAATTCGACCGCAAGTCGGGCAACGCGCACTTTGACGCCTCCATCATCTCCGCGTGGAAGCGCATTGGAACCGTGCCCTTGCCTCCGCCGGAGCGTCTGGTTTCGGTGCTGGCCCGTGGTTTGCCGCTGAAGCTCAATTGGAAGGGTCTTCGATGAAGTTCCGCTACTCTTTCTCGGTGCTCTGTCTCTCGTCGCTCTGTCTCTGGCTTCTGTTGTCCGGCAGCGTGTTCGCCCAGGCCCCTGAGCGCAAATATACAGTGATCACAGGCTCTGGTCAGTCGCTCTATCGCATCGCTATCCCTCCCGCCTTGACCTTAGGAAAGATGGGTAGAAAGCCTGCGACCATGGTGAAGGTCCTTGGCAACGATCTCGAGCTCATGGGACTTTTCAAGGTGCTCAGCCCCAAAGGTTTCCTCGCCAACCTCTCCGCAGAAGGCATGGGCATCAAGGCGCAGGATTGGATCAACGTGGGCGCTCAGGCCGTGGTCAAGTCGCGTGTGACGCGTCTTGGTCGCGATATGGTGGTGGAGTTTCTGCTTTATGACGTGAGCAAAGGCACCGCACCGCTCTTGAAACGGAAATACAAAGGTCGCAACGCGCGGCGCCTCGCCCACCGCTTCGGCAACGACATCGTGAAATACTTCACCAAGCGCAAGGGTATCTTCCTCACCAAGATCGTCTTCGCTTCAGGGAGCCGCAAGCGCCGCCGCTCCCACGTCTATGTGATGGACTATGACGGCCACGGCGCCTATCGCCTCTCCAAGACGGGAAACCAGAACGTTTTGCCGGCCTTTTCGCGGAGTGGCCGCATCGCCTACACCTCGTTTCTTTGGCAGAACCCCGACCTCTACGTGGTCTCCGCCGGTGGGGGCCGAGCCAAACGCATCTCCAAACGCGCAGGGCTCAACATTGGCGCTGCCTGGTCTCCGGGGGGAAAGATCGCGCTGACCATGAGCCACGTGGGCAACTCCGAGATCTTCACGATCTCGTCCAGTGGAGAGATCCTCAAGCGGCTCACCAATAACCCAGGCATCGACGCCTCACCCACATGGTCACCTTCGGGCGGGCAGATAGCTTTTGTTTCCAATCGTGGTGGCAGCGCCCAAGTCTATGTGATGAGCAGTAACGGGGGAGGGGCTCGCCGGCTGACCTTCGCTGGGAATTACAATCAAGAACCCAGCTGGTGCCCCGACAAGAACCGTCCTGAGGTCGCCTTCACCGGGCGGGACGGCAAGGGAAACTACGATATCTTCACGATCAACGTGAAGAGTGGCGCCCTCAAGCGCCTCACCCAAGGGCAGGGTAGCAACAAGAGCCCCAGCTGGTCCCCCGACGGGCGGCTCATCGCTTTCACCTCCAGTCGCGGTGGGATCTGGATGATGAACGCCGATGGGCTCAACCAGCGACGGGTCTACCGCGGTGGCGCCGTGACCTTGGATTGGTCCAAGTCGTACTGAGGCACGTTCTGAACGGTTCATTGCTTCCGCTGAGTAGCTCTACCCCTTCTTTGCCCATGCTGGAGTGACTCGCAGATCGATGCCCCAGAGCGCTGGCATCGCATATGAGACAAAGAGCGTGATCACCACGGTGCCCAGGAGGTTGAGCCAGAAGCCTGCTTTGGCCATGTCTTTGATCGCCACGCGCCCGCTACCGAAGACCACCGCGTTGGGCGGCGTCGCTACGGGCAGCATGAAGGCGAAAGATGCCGCGAGGGTGGCGCTGACGATAGTGGCGAAGGGGTGGATGCCCATGGCCACAGCGGCGCTGCCCATGATGGGCACCAACAACGTGGCTGTGGCGGTGTTGGAGGTGAGCTCCGTGAGGAAGACGGTGGCTAGCACCACAGCGCCGACGAAGATCACCATGCTCGCCCCGGAGAGCGATGAGAACTGGCCCGCCACATAAACAGCGAGGCCCGTCTTGGCGAAGCCGGCGGCGATGGCCAGCCCCCCGCCAAAGAGCACCATCACCCCCCAGGGGATCTTCACGGCGGTTTGCCAATCGAGCAGAAACTCCCCACGTTTGAAGTCGGTGGGGATCACAAAGAGCAGCAAAGCGCAGAAGATCGCGATGGTGGCGTCGTGCACGTGGGCGAAGTTCGGCCAGATTTCGTTGACCAGGGGCGCCTTGTTGAGGAAGCCACGGGAGACCCAGAAAAAGGCGGCGAGGGCGGCCACCACCAAGACGAGCTTCTCCTGCCGGCTTATCTTGCCCAAAGCTGTGAGCTCTTGCGCTAAGACGTCTGCGCTGCCAGCGAGTTGAACGTCCTTCAGCGGAAAGAGCACGCGTGTGAGGAGCAGCCAGCAGAGGATCAGCATAAGCACCGCCAGCGGGAGGCCAAGGAGCATCCAACGCGCGAAGCCAATCTCCACACCGAACATCTTCTCCACCATGCCAGCCATGACTGTATTGGGCGGGGTGCCGATGATTGTCGCGATGCCGCCAATGGACGCCGCATAGGCGATACCGAGCATCAGGCATCGGGCGAAGTTTTGGCGTTGGCGGCTCTCTTCCTCGGCTTGATCGATCACCGCCATGCCAATAGGCACCATCATCATCGTCGTGGCCGTGTTGGAGACCCACATGGAGAGCAAGCCTGTGGCCACCATGAAGCCAAGGATCATGCGCGGGGGGCTGGTGCCCACCAGCGCGATGGTGTGCAGCGCGATGCGCCGATGCAGGTTCCAGCGCTCCATGGTCACCGCGAGCAGGAAGCCGCCCATGAAGAGGTAGATCAGGTGGTTGGCGTAAGGGGCCGCGGCGTCTTGGGACTTCATCACGCCGAGCACTGGGTAAAGCGCGATAGGCAGCAGCGCCGTGGCGGGGATGGGGATGGCTTCGGTGATCCACCAAATGGCCATGAGCAGGGTAACGGCGGTGACGCGCCAAGCCGCCTGCGTCATGCCCGCGGGCGCGGGCAGCATGATCAGCAATAAGAACGCCAGCAGGCCAACGATGAGCCCGAGCTGTCGGACACGCCACCCTCCTGTTGGGGCCTCTGTTGCCACTCCCGTTGGGCTGTTTTTCGGCGCCCTGTTTTTCGGCTCAGGGTCTGGCAAGACGTCCCCTAGGGTTCTCGGCGGATAATGAACCAGTCAGAACCCACCCCAAGAATCTGTGAGGGCCGGTTTCTGACCGGTTCCTTGGTATTTCTCTGCCGTCATTCTCGCTTCTTTCGGTTCGCGACTTACGCCGCGAATGTCTAGGGTGTGGCAGTGTGCTTGAGCTTGTCATGGTAACAGGCCGCGCAGGCTGGAAGGTATTTCTCCTCGGCGCCGAGATCGATGGTGGGTCCGGAGAGGGTGGGCACACCGTCGGCGAGCTTGAGGTTGAAGATCGCCTTGCGGTTACAGAAGTGGCACGTCGTCTTCACCTCCTCGATGGAGTCGGCGACCTCCAAGAGCCTGCGAGCGCCCTCAAAGAGCTTGGTGGTGAAGTCTGTGCGCAGCCCATAGCAAATCACAGGCACGCCCATCTCGGTGGCGATGTTACGCAGTTGGTCGATGACCTTGGATGAGAGGAACTGTGCTTCGTCCACGAGCACACAATGCAGCCCCGTGAAGGCTTCGCGCTCGAGGATCGTCTCAGGGTTCACCAGCAGGTCGGCCTTCTTTTCGACCCCCGCGCGTGAGACGACGAGGTCGCGCCCAAAGCGATCGTCGAGCTCAGGCTTGATGATCAACGCGCGCTTTTCCTGTGTGCGATAGTTATGGGCCACGGCGAGCAGGTTGAGCGTCTTGGCGCTGCCAACGGTACCAAAACGAAAGTAGAGCTTGGCCATGGTGGGCTCCTGGACGGTTCATTCCTTCCGCCGAGTAGGTCTAGCCTGGTTCGAGCAGGAGGTTCGTTCACGCTGAGAGGCCTGGCAAGGACTATTACCTGCCGA
>JAFCZD010000235.1 GCA_019314525.1 Deltaproteobacteria bacterium | reverse complement strand
TATCGGGCGACGCGAAGGCGCTCTCGGGCGACGCGAAGGAGGTCTGGGGCACAACGATGCCAGTGTCGGGCAGCGCGAAGGGGTTTTCCGGCCCCGTTACAAAAAGCGAAAACCTGCTGGGGCTCTCGACGAGGTGACGTAAGTTACTACCGAGCCCCAACTCGTGCCAGGGCGCGAGCGTGGCAAGGGCATTAGAGGGAGTATAGCCTTTGGGGGCTGGGGAAAGCACTCAGGTGATACCTCTTCAGTAGAGGTATTTAGTCTTGCAGGTCAAGTGCCCTCGCGCAAGCGGCAGTTACGCCGCGAACGTCTACCGACACGCCCGCTGCAACCCCAACTTGCAGGCGCGCTTCCGCAAACGCTGAGCCTTGACCTCGTCGCGCGGCATGCCTGAACCCTTCTGCGAGAGCCTGCTCAGGTTGAAGCAACCCTCGGCGCGGCCATGATCGCAGGCACGGGCGAAGAGCGTAGCGGCCTCTTTTGGAGCGGCGACAACCTTGCCGCGCCCCCAAACCAGGACCGCCCCAGCGTTAACACAAGCGACGGTCTCCCCGAGCTTGCAGGCGCGGCGATAATGCTTCACCGCAGCGACAATATTGGGCTTGCCATAGCCCCGCCCCTTCTCGCGCATCACCCCAAGGTTGTTACACGCCGTCGCATGCCCACCCCGACACGCGAGCCGATAGAACTCCACGGCTCGAGTATTGCTCCGTGACACGCCCTCCCCTTTGCGAAAAGCCAGCGCGACGTTATAGCAGCTCGCAGGGTACCCACCTTCACAAGCGCGCTTGAAGAAGCGGTAGGCGCTGCGCAGATTTCGCTTCGCCGTGGGCGTTCCACGGGAAAGCAGAATCGCCAGATTGTGGCATGCCGCTGCCACCCCGCGTCCACAGGCGCCGCGTAGGGGCGCGATGGAAATTTTGCCCTCCCGTGTCTCTAGGGTCGCCAGGTTATTGCAGGCGTTGGCATCACCAGCCTTGCAACCCTTGCGATACAATCGTCTGGCGCGCGGCAAGTCTGGCACGCCCTGGGGCGGATACTGGAAGAGAAAGCCAGCGTTCGTGCAACCCCGCGACACGCCGAAACGACAGGCCTGCAAGGCGAGCTTGCGCCCCTCGAGCTTTGCGCGCGGTGCGCCTTTTCGCATGTGTAAGAGCGCGAGGTTGTAACACGAGGGGCCATGTTCGATCTTGCAGGCCTGCGCCAAGAGTTCACTCCCTTGGGCGCGATCAGCCACAGATGCCCCCTTCTTCGTCAACAGCAAAGACCCCAGGTTGGCGCATCCGCGGTTGTCGCCCAGCTCGCAAGCTCGCGTGTAGTGCCCGCGTGCCTTGGAGAGAGCATGCCCTTCCTGTAGATGCCCCAGGTTGTTGCAGCTTGACGCGTGCTTCTGAGCGCAGGCCTTGTCGTACAAGCGTCGTGCGGCTTGAAGGTCCTTCGGCACCCCTCGACCATGCTGGAAAAGTAAGGCCAGGTTGAAGCAACCAAAGACGGCTTGGGCATCACAAGCTTTGCGATAGAGCACAGCGGCGTGCTTGGCGTCTTGCTTCACACCACGCCCTGCCTGGTAAAGACGCCCCAGGTTGTTGCAGGAAACGGCGTGGCCACGTGTACAAGCGCGTTGCAGCATCGCGGGGTTTGTGGGCATGGACGCTGGGGGAGAGAGAGGCTTGACTCGCTGTGGTTGGGTTGTGGCAAGCAAAGAGGTCGAGGGCACGGCCACAGGCGGCGATTGCGTTGTGACCGGTGACTTTCGCGGCACTGGAGCGCACGACAGGAGCGAGGCACACAGCCCAGCGAGCACAGGCATCGCCATGAAGACACTCCCTATGGGCCAAGTGAAAACCCTGGAAGGATCCATCAACGGTCTCGTAGAAGGCTGCACAACATTCATTCACAGGAGAGGATCATGGGGTTCGGAGCTTCTATCAAGCGTTTCTTGGGTATAGGTGGAATCAAAGTGCAAGTGGCGTGTCCACAGCAGGTCGCCAAAGACGAGGGGATCGTTGGAGGCACCGTTTCGCTGCAATCCAAAAGTGACCAGCATGTGTTGACCTTGGACGTCACGTTATTTGAGCAATACACCACTGGCCGAGGCGACAACAAGGAGACTGAAGAGTTCGAACTGGGGAAGGTTCGCCTGGCCAAAGGCTTCAACATGAAAGCTGGCGAGACAAAGGACGTTGAGTTCGAGCTCCCCTTCAAGATGCTCAAGAGCAACGCAGATGAGCTGAAGGAGAAGGGCGGCGCCCTTGGAAAGCTCGGCTCCATGGCGAAGTTCGCCAACGCGGAAAAGTCTACCTACTCCATACAGGCGGACTGTGATGTCAAAGGCACGGCCCTCGACCCGAGCGGCAAACAAAAAATTCAACTGCTCTGAATGCCCTGCGATCTGAGCGTGCCCGACGATCTAAAGCGCGCTGATCACCGTTCAGATGCGCTATACTACTGATAAGGTGACTTCACGTCTTAACTCGTCAACGTCGCTCGCGCTCTTGATCTTCCTGCCTGTCCTGCTTGCAGGGTGCGCAAGGCTCGGCTTCGCTCCCTTACCTTCTCCATGTGATGGTATTGACTGCGACGATCATGGGACCTGCGAAGCCACCCCTATCAAGGCGCCTCAGTGTGTCTGTGACGAGGGTTACCTCAACGTGGGGCCCCTCCACTGTCGCCAGGTCCAGCCCTGCGCCACTGACGCGGCCTGTGACGATGATGAGAGTTGCACCGATGACCGCTGCAACGAGAGCGGCTTCTGCGTGTGGGAACCCCTAAACGAGAGTTGCGACGATGGCCTCTTCTGCACGCTCACCGACCGCTGCGTGTCTGGGCGATGCGTCGGTGCTGACGAAAAATGCCCAGGCCAGGGCTGCGATGAGGTGGGGAACATCTGCTTCGAGCTCCCTGATGCGGGAGTGGATAGCGGCGCCTCTGGAGTGGACAGCAATGTGGACAGCAACGATGGTGGAATAGACGGCAGCAACGAGGTGATGGACAGCAACCTCGACCATGCCATGAGGATAGACACCACGGATAGCACGGCGCCCGAGAACACCATCTTGACGTTCCTCACCCTATGTCAGGATCCGAACACCTTTCAAATGTTTGTCTCCAAGACAGGCGAAGAGCTGACCTGGCACCTTGGAGACGGCAGCAATCCAGTGACGGGGAACTCCTTCACCCACACCTACAGCCTCGTGGGTGAAAAGGTCGTCCACGCGGTATCGACCGACGGGGTGCAGGGGATTACCGAGATCGATGCAGGTTGGATCGATCTCGTTGGACCAGTTCCACCGGGGCTGGGGACGATCACGAACCTGACCTATCTCGGGCTTGACTTCAACGGGTTGAGCGGCAGCATTCCAGCTGAGCTAGGAAACCTGACAAACCTGGAGTATCTCTATCTCGGCGTCAACGGGTTGAGTGGCAGCATTCCCACGGAGTTGGGAAACATGACCAGCCTCAAAGATGTGTGGCTTGGTCGCAACCAGCTCAGCGGCACCATTCCTCGGGAGCTGGGAAGCCTCACCAACCTCACCGATCTCGCCCTCGAGGTCAACGCGCTGAGCGGCAGCATTCCAAAGGAGATCGGAAACCTGACAAGCCTCAGGAATCTCAGGCTCTACAACAACCAGCTGAGTGGAGCAGAGCCAGGGGCCATCGGCGGGTTGGTGGCTCTTCGAATCCTGGATCTCCAGAGCAACGGCATGTCCCAGGCAGCCGTGGATGCGATCATCAACGAAGTCTACCAAGCCCGGGCGAGCTTCGACAATGGGGTCGACAAGACGCTCAACCTCGAAGGCAACGCTGTGCCGGGAGCAGCCTCGATGGCACAGATCACGGAGCTGGAACACGCCAATGACTATCGTTGGTCTATCTCCTACACTAAGCGCTGATCGACCCCTGGTCACCAACAATGGAATGTCGTGTGGCAAAGCAAATGACCCCATCCCCTCTGATGATGATCCTTCTGTCGTCTCTTGCGGTGGCCTGTGGTGCCTCTGACGGCCCCACCGACAGCGGCTATCCAGAAGATACACGCTCAGCTGATGGGCAGGTCTCAACGGACGACTCTTCACCACGTGTCGACGGTGCTGTCCCCACGGTCCTGGGCATCGCAAACATCTCGCCCTATCAGGTCGTCAGGGGCATCGTCACCATAGAGATCACCACAGGCCCCATAGCACCTGACGCTGTGACGCTCATCGTCAAGGGCCAGGAAGTCGCGCGCGCCGAGAGCGCCCCCTTCTCTTTGCGATGGGATACCACCCAGCACGAAGACGCGCTGATTTGGCTGCGCCTAGAGACAGCCGACGAGCAGAGCGAGAGCTTGACGGTGATGGTGCTCAACGAGGGTCAGCGAATCTCCTTCGACAGTGCTCCGACGCAAACCGGGGGCGTGGGTGAAACGGTGGAGGGGTCCTTCCTGGTGCTGGAAGATGGGTCCTTCGAGCCTTTGGGATCAGAGGCTCAATGGGAGCTGCCCCCAGGCTTTCGCGCCATCGTGATGCTCCTCTTCTGGAACAATGAAGCCTTCGAGATGCAGTTCGAGGTGGGGCGAGGTACGGATCACGCCAGTGGTTCGTTTGCTGTGGGTGGCAGGAGCAACTATTCACCAACAAATATTTGGTACAGCTTGACTCATGAGCGTACAGACCTGGCTCCCGGCGTTTGCTATGTTTATGTGTCACCACAAGAAACAGACGATCCAGCCCTACAAGGCCAAAATACGGGCTTTCGGCTCGAGGGGTTCTTGTTGCGATAAGGCAAAGCATGAGACGAGCCGCCATTCATGCCACATTGATCTTTTCGACCCTGCTCTGGGGCTGCGGTGTATCGGATGTGGTGTTGAGCACACGAGACGCTGCGTCACCGGATGGTTCCGTTGATGCACTCGTGGACGGCCTCGACGCGGGCCCGCCTGACCTCATCGGTCCACCCGCCTTCGACCCTGGCCCCTGCACCACGGACGATTGGTGTTGGGTCTTGCCCGAGCCCCAAGGAAACAACCTGAACGCCGTCTGGGGCAGCAGCCCCCACGACGTCTATGCCGTTGGCGACGCGAGGACCATCGTACATTTTGACGGCAGCAGCTGGAAGGTGGTGGCCTCAGGTTTGCCGGCCGATGAAGTCCTCGTCAACTACGAAGCGGTGTGGGGCTTTTCGGCGAGCGACGTCTTTGTCGGCGGTAGGGACGGGCTGCTTCACTTCGACGGCAGTGCATGGCACAGCCACGGCTGGAGTGGCATTTATGCTCCCGAAATCCACGGGCTCTGGGGCAACTCGCGCAGCACGCTCTACGCCGTGGGAGGCATGCCCTCGAGCGAAGGGCTGAAGAGCGCCATCCTACGCTTCGATGGCAATGGCTGGGCGCAAATGGCGACGCCCACTACCAGGCGCCTCACGACGGTCTGGGGCTTCTCCCCATCCGAGGTCTTCGCCGCCGGTGAGCGGGGTAGCATCTTGCGCCTTGCGGGTGAGAGCTGGGAGGTGATGGACTCTGGGGTTGAAGACCGCATCAACGCTCTGTGGGGCACCTCCCCGAGCCAGGTCTTTGTGGGGACCCAGGCAGGTGACATCCTCCGCTTTGACGGGAGCCGCTGGGAGACCTTCCACACGGTGCAATACGCCAACATCAACGCGATCTGGGGCCACAGCGCCACGGATATCTTCTTCGCGACGAGCGAAGGCGTGTTGCACTACGATGGCAGCAGCTTCAGCGAACGTTCAGACGTATTGGGCGTAAACGGGTTTTGGGGTCCCGCAGGCGGAACGACGATTGCCGTGGGCAGCAGCGGCAGGATTCATGTCGAGGAGGGCGCCACCTTTGACCAGCAAGCAGGCGGCACACTTGGTTCATGCTACGACGTGTGGGCGCGCTCAGCCACCGAAGTTTACATCGTCGGCCACCAAGAGCTCCTGCTCTGGGATGGAACCTCCCTCTCCTCTGTTCGCACCTTCAACCAGAGTTATACAGAGCACATCTGTGGGCAGCCCAGCGGGGGGCTGATGGTGATGGGCAGCTTCAGCGTCCACCAACGGGACTCTGAGGGAAACTGGTCGAAGCATCTATCCCCCCTCCCCCTGACTGATATTTGGTGCAGCCCCACGAGCGAGCATGCCGTCGCTGTTGGATGGATGGGTCACATCGAGCACTTCGACGGCGCCCAATGGACGAGCGTTGAGATGGATTCCTCTCTCGAATTCCGAGGCGTCTGGGGTGACACGCCAACGAATATCTACGCCATCGACTGGAACGGAAAGCTCGCCCACCACGACGGAGCGAGCTGGTCGGTGGTGCAAAATGTCGACTTTGGCCCAGGCAGCAGCGCCATCGGCGGCCGTTCTGCCACGGAACTCTATGTTCTCTCCAATTCCGGACTGGATGCATTCAATGGCGTGGAACGCGTTGTCGACAAAGATCTGAGCCTCGGCTTCTTTGGTAAAGCCCTTGGCGGCTCGTCTGAGCATCTCTTCGCCTCCACCAAGCTCGGTAGCCTCTTCCACCTCGCAGATGCAGAGTGGGTCGCCCAGGCCTCACCCGCCTCAAGGGAGATCAGCGCCTTCTCCGTGTTTGGCAAGGATGCCTGGGCCGTCGGATCGGGCGGGATGTTGCTCCATCGTGTGCTTCCGTGAGGCTCTCACCAGCCACTTAGATGACTCACTGACCATGTCCGAAAACGTCCAGCTTTCTCCCCAGATGTTGTCATGATGCTTTCATGGAGCTGAACCACGACGCGCGTACGCTGCCATGTGGCTTTGGTCCTCACTCTCAGCCCCTCCGCGGAGAAGAAGATGATCAGTTCGACAACCCTAGACGACACCCCTGCGGGCCCACTCCACCTCGCCGCCGGCGCACAAGGGCTGACGCATTTGCTCTTTGCAACCTCCCACGAAGACCTTCCACAGGGAGACGGATCAAAGGCCGCAGAAGCCATCTTGCGCCGCACGACACAGCAGCTGGCGGAGTACTTCAAAGGACATCGCCGGGGCTTTGACCTGCCTTTGGACCTGAAGGGGACGGAGTTTCAGGTCTTGGTCTGGCGGGCCCTCGAGGAGATCCCCTTCGGTGAGACATGCAGCTATGGGCAGATCGCCGAGCGCATCTCACGTCCCAAGGCCGTGCGCGCCGTAGGGGCTGCCAACGGCGCCAATCCCATCTCGATCATCGTTCCCTGCCATCGAGTCATCGGGAGCGACGGACGCCTGACAGGCTATGGCGGCGGGCTGCCACGGAAAAAACGCCTGCTGTGCCACGAAGGGCTTGCGTTTGATGATGGAGGCCGGCTGGCCTTGTAAGTCATGCTCTAAAGCACCCCGTGGGCCACATACCAAGCTCGGATGCGGCTGGTGACCTCAGGGATCGAGGCGATGTGGTGTCCCTTGTCTGAGTAGCGCCAGAGTTCGTGCTCAACGCCATTTTGGATGAAGATCGCTTCGAGGGCTTGTTCATCGGCCAAAGGCACGGTGGTATCCAAATCGCCATGATGCAACTGATAGGGGATTGAGATGCCTGCGGCCTGGCTGGTGTTGGTCCATCCCTCGTTGTTCTTGGCGTCACTCACGCCGCCTGAGGTATGAGACGCAGCTTTGAACAACGTTGGATAAGTCCCGGCCAAACCAGCGGTGACGAAGGCACCACGACTATGCCCGTGGGCTGCTACTCGCCTCATATCCACATCACATAGCGACGCCAAGACATCGATGCATTTACGAGCCCGCTGAAGGTTCACCGTGCTAGCACCGAGGTCTTGCTGCAGCGTGCCTGGAGACTCCGACGGGATGAGCTCCTCGGATGCGTGCGTCAGGTTCACCGAAATAGCCACCAAGCCCCAACCACGCATGCGCTGCCCCTGATTCGCCGCCACCGCGATGGCGGTGCCTCCCGTCGCGTGGCTCAGCACCACGGCGGGGTATTTCTCCCCAGCCGGCAACGCGGTAGAGGGTTTGAGCAGCACACCCGCGAGGTTGTAGCTGACGCCCCCTTCCTCTGCCCTATACTCCCAGCGTGCCCCCAACGCAGAGGTGGGATCGCCGGTTATGGTCAAGCCGGCCAAGTGACATGCAGTTGTAGCGCCATCTGAAACATCACCGCTATCTTCGCTGGGCATCGCGTCGCCCATGTCCACAGCGAAACTGTCAGCCCCGGTATCCGGGCTGCTGCTCGAATCGGTGCTCGCGCTAGCCTCCTCTCCTGACCGCAGGTCAGCGATGCCCGTGTCCACGTCATTCGTCGTTGATTCACCG
>JAFCZD010000829.1 GCA_019314525.1 Deltaproteobacteria bacterium | reverse complement strand
AACTCACATTCGTGCTCAAACCCAAAGGGGATGCCTTGGCAATCATCACACCTGACGACCGCAGGCGCTGTGTTACCGCACCCTGGCGGGGAGATGGACGATTCAGTCTTGCTCTGCACCTTTTTCACGTTATGGCCCATCAGCCGATACAAGACCGGGAAGAATGGGAGGAAATCCATGACTATGCTCTGACGGTCGGTCGGGCCCTGTACAGGATGCTTTTCGACGAGGCTAGCGCAAAATTGCTTCAGCATGCGTTTCATTCTGGACATACCCCGCCGGCGTTAAACCTCCTCAGCACAGATGACCCGGTTTTGGCCCTCCCTTGGGAACTACTCCACGACGGCACCAGCTTTCTCGTTTCCGAGGGTAGACTGGACCTGATGAGATCGACCATCGACGCCAGTTTCTCCCAGTTCTTAGGTCCGCCCACGCAACATTTCAAACTGCTGGTTAACGTCTCGGCGCCGCGGGGCCTTGAACTCAATTACGAAGAGGAGAGCTACAGGATCTCCAAGGTGCTGTCAGACCTGTGCGATATGATTACGTGCGAACTCGGGACGCTTGACGACCTGGTCATGACCGCGGCCCGCTTCGCTCCACTTGGTATTCACTTCTCTGGTCATGGCAGTCCGGGAACGCTTGTATTCGAAACGGATGAGAACGAGGGGGACCGAGTACCCATTGATCGAGTGGTGCAAAGGCTGCGGACGGAGACACCTTCAGGCCTTCCTCAATTCTTTTTTCTGGCGTCTTGCCACGGCAACACACCGACTCGGATCTCGGAGGGCCACGATGCGGGAGCATCAGCGGCCAAGTTGCACCGCGAAGGAGTGACAGAAGTCATAGGTTATTTTGGACCAATCGTCGAACACCTCTCTACTTTGGCTGAAGAGACCTTGTATTCTGCCATCAGCGCAGGTCGTACAACACGTTTCGCTGTTCGGCAAGCCCGTTTAACTTTGGCAGTTGCTTCCAGCAGCACAGTGGAAAAGCTAGCTGCGACGTCAGCGTATCCCGGTGAGTTAGCCTACCCCTTCGCTTGGAGCCAACTCGTATTCTACCGGCGGGGATGTGAATATCCACTGAGCCTTCCGGTAACACCGAGCAGTTATCAGCAAGCGGAGGGCTCGCTTCAACGGACTTTCCAAGACGCCGGTAACCGCCGCATCTTGATAAGCGGGTTCATCGGACGTCGAACCGAACTCCACTCCATTCGCCGTAAACTGCGTAGCGGTCAAAGAGTCTTCGTTTTTCAAGGGTTAGGAGGCTTGGGAAAAACCACCTTAGCCGTCCATTTGTTGTCTTGGCTGGGCAAACCAGAAGAAGTCTGTGTCGTATGGTGCCAGGACCTATCCAGTGAGGTGGACCCAGCTATCGCCCTTGTTGGGCGGCTCATCGACTATGGGCATCTACGCTTCGGTGCTGACTTTGATGACCTATTAGCGCCGCTTGATCAGAAGTTTGGTGGGGATTCGGCGAGGCGCTGTAGGGCGGTACTGGACCTTCTGGTTGCGCGGGTTCCCAATCTAATTGTCTACTTTGACAATATGGAGACCCTTCTCATCGGCCCAGATAAAGACGATCACGCCAAAGAATTCGCGGAGTGGCGCTCCGCCGATCTTTTGGGCGTGTGGCGCATGCTCCTGGCTTTTGCTGAGAACACGGCCCAGCTACGCTTGCTGGCGAGTACCCGATATATTAACAGCTCGTTTCCCACTAAATATCAGTTCCCGTTGGCACCGCTTGGGCGGGACGCGATATTTCGCCTGACAAAGTGGTTTCCCGCTCTCCGACGCCTATCTTGGCGTACACGAGCTCATCTCGCAGAGCGTTTGGCTGGTCATCCCCGGGCAGTCGAATTGACCAACACATTAGTGGATCACGCTTTGGCGCAATGGGAATTGGTTCGCGGCCCGTGGAGAACTCCCGACTCTTCAGACGAAAAGGCAATCGCTAACGAGTGGGAGAAACTTGTGAGGCCGGCTTTGCCCGATGTGCAGGGGCGGCTGGAATCCAATCTGCTTCTCGATGCTATATGGGATCGGGTATTGACTGACCGAGCCCATCGCATGCTTTACCGGATGAGCCTCATGCGTGGTGAGGGCAGGATAAGTTGGAACTTCGTCGAGTTTCTCGGCGACACAGAGATCCCTACACCCGCAGACGAGGCAACCGCTTCGTTGCTATTGCGGTCGTCGCTTCTCGTCGTCTTCGACGAACATCTTCCATGGATGCCTAACGGGGTGAGACAACGGTTGTATGGCTTGCATCCCTCCACTTTGGAGTATGTGCGCCGTCGTTTTGGCGACGACGCGAAGCTCAGGCAAGAGACGCACTACCGCGTCGGCTGCGCGCTGACTGAACGGCGCCCCGAAGAAGACGAGTTGAAAAAAGTGCCAGCATACGAACTCTACCTGGAGTCCGAAGCAAGTTACCACTTCTTAGAATCCGAGAATTACAGTCTTGCGGCCACGGCTTCCTGCAAAGCAGCCAAACACCTCCTGCACCTCGGTCGAGCGCGGCAAGTGCTTCAGATGCTGCAGCCCTTCCAAGAGCCGCATATCCTTTCAGAGCTCGCACCTCACGAATTGGCTTACCT